>NZ_SPKN01000046.1:50763-286762 GCF_023127765.1 Pseudomonas sp. W15Feb34 | reverse complement strand
CGTCTTTCCGTCTTTCCGTCTTTCCGTCTTTCCGTCTTTCCGTCTTTCCGTCGAAGCTACCGCTTTGCGCAAATACGTAAATACGTAAATACGTAAATACGTAAATACGTAAATACGTAAATGCGTACAGCGCTATCGATAGCCGCAGAATCGCTGACGCCAACGGCGTGCGAATCGCCTCCAACCGAAAACCCAATGAAAACGGGCCCCGCAGAGGGTCAAGCTTAGGAAATTTGCGCAAGTTGCGTAACTTCCGCAACTTGCGAACATCAGAAAAAAATCAAAATCGGGTATTGACTTAAAAGCCAGCCACATACTAGCCTTAAAAGGACTTAAGGCCCCAGCCTCCCACAAAACCAAAAGCAGCTGAATTTACCGCAGAGCTAGCACGTAGCCTCACTGATTTTCGCAAACGATATATCGGACCCAGAAGGGTCCAACTTCATTACAGAGAAAACATCATGAAATGGATCGCTTTAGTGATTGCGCTTACTAACGTTTTTGAAGCTCTACGTAAAGCCTGGGAGATTTTGAAGTCCTAAAAAATCTAAGATTGCTTAGGGTTATGGATGACCCCATGGCGAAAACTTAAAAAAGTGACCCCAAAGGGTTTGGTTGCCAATTCATGATGATCAATTCTCCGCTGACAGCCGACACGCCCTGCCGCTGGTTCGCTGTGCTGTACCGAATGTCTACAGTCTCAAAATGAAAGCCTTCAAACACGCGCCGAATGTCCGGGTGATCGTTGATGCTAACCATGACCTTCCCTTTGCAGCGCCGCATGAAGTCAGCCATGCGTTCGTAATTCTCAAAGGGAAAATCCACGCCATAACCGGCCGTCTGCCAGTACGGCGGGTCCATGTAGTGGAAGGTATGGGCACGGTCGTAGCGTTCGGCACACTCAAGCCAGCCCAGGTTCTCCACATAGGTGCCTGACAGACGCTGCCACGCTGCAGATAGATTTTCCTCAATCCGCAGCAGGTTGATCGCAGGGCCGGTGGTCGCGGTGCCAAACGTCTGCCCCGTCACCTTGCCGGCAAAGGCATGGTGCTGCAGATAGAAAAATCGAGCGGCGCGCTGGATGTCGGTGAGGGTTTCAGGGCGGGTCATCTTCTGCCACTCAAACACCTGGCGGGAACTGAGCGCCCATTTGAACTGGCGGACGAATTCTTCCAGGTGGTTCTGCACAACGCGATACAGCGTCACCAGGTCGCCGTTGATGTCGTTGAGAACTTCAACGGGCGCAGCCTGGGGACGCATGAAGTAGAGCGCAGCGCCGCCGGCAAACACTTCAACGTAGCATTCGTGTGGTGGGAAGAGCGGGATAAGGCGGTCGGCCAGGCGGCGTTTGCCGCCCATCCAAGGGATGATGGGTGTAGACATAAAAAGCAAGACCTTTGCTGTATGGATAAACAGTGCTAGGCTCGCTCCGCTTTGTGCACGAAGCAGGAGCCTTGGCTGGACTTGCAGGGACGATCTGCGGGGAAGGTGGTCGGGTAGGATGTTGACGCATCCTGCCCGGCCGCTCCTTTTACTTCGGTGTAGAAACCTCTTTTGCGTAAGCCTGACAGGCCCGCAGGGCGATCAATCCTTGATCGCCGGTATCGGTGATTCCGATAATTCGTTGAGCATGCGCTGGGTCAAGTTGGGCTCTTGTGGTGCCATGAACCACGCGGCCGGTGATGGTGGTGGTTGGCATTGCACAGCTGCCGGTGGTTTCGGTGGCGGCGAGTACGACTGACAGCCGCAGATCAGCAGTGGCCAGGCGATCACGCAGGCGAGCCTGCTTGGTTTGCTCATCAGTCAGTTCCTTGTGGTGGGTTTCCTCTTTGTTCTGCAGGCGTAGCTCCAGGGCCAGGCGTTTTTCCTGCTCGATGCGCTGCAGGTCAGCAGACGCTTTGGATATCTCGTTGAGGGTGTCCGCCTGCAGCCGGGCCTGGCGCTCCAACACACGGCCATAACGCCAGTCCTGCGCAGTCCAGGCCAACGCCGCGGATCCGGCGGCGACCATCAGCAACAAGCCGCCGACGACAGCGATTCGAAGCTGCATAGGGATCAGGTCGAAGAGACGCATAACACTGCCCTCGCCCTACCCCAGAGCTGCAGCCGATCCTCCAGGCCGTTGAGGCCGCCATTGATCCGACGGGTGATGGTGTTGAACTGGTCCTGATCCGCGAGCGCATTCAGCCCATTCACCGACCAGAACCACGCCGCCGACTCTGCTGCCCATTGCGGCTGCTCGAGCAGCTCCGGCGTACGCAACAATCGTTCATCGCCAAACAGCGCCAGGCTGCAGCGCAGGTAGTTATCGTGACCGGTGACCTGAATCAGGCCACGACCACGGTAGCGCTGACCATCACCGTCGGCTTCGGGAGTGTTACCGAGCTTGGCCGCCAGGGCGCCGGTGTCGTATTTGCTGAGGTACTGATCGCTGCCCAGTTCGCGTACGTACTGCAACTGGCCCGACTCGTGGCCGACCTGGGCGAGGAATGCGGCTTGGCGCTTGGGTGTATTGATCTTCCTGTTGATCATCGCTGCATTTAAAGCAGATACAAAAACGCCCGCTTGGCGGCGGGCGTTAGGCATGATGCGTTGAAGTTGTTGCTCGGTGATTGGCATGGCGCCTCCTGAGTTGATCGTTGCGGATCTGTCGATTGCGTTAGGCGGTCACGGCACCGTCAGCACCGTGAGCGGCTTTTTCTGTTTCTTACCTTTGGCCTTGGCTTTGCCTTTTTTGCCGGCGTTGCACTCGACAGTCGTGGACCAGCCGGCCTGGGTGAACACCTGTTCCACCGAGTCCACCAAAAAGTCCCCATCCAATCCGTCCTTGAAGCCCTGCGCGTTGATATGGCGCTCGGCAAACAAGTCGGTGCGCCCCACCATCTCCAGCCGAACTGCTGCAGAGGAACGGTTGAACGCATTCAGCCGTGCCTTGGCAGCCTGTTCCGCTGCAGACTTGTTGGGATGGATATGTCGGTCGGTATGTACCGGCGGCATGCCTTCCGGGGCGTCATCGTTGCCCAACTCCAGGGTTACCAGCTCGCCGCTCTTTTTTTCTTGGTAGCGTGTCTTGACCGCCTTTTGCGTGGTGCGATCAGCGAAACGAAACTGCCAGCGGCTGACATCGCTTTTCTGGATGGTGACCACGCCGAGGGTTTTGCCGCTCGCGCTCTGTCCCGCTTGACGCTGCATCACCAACAGCTTGCCGTCGGCGACCTTGGCGGTGCAGTCGTATTGTTTGGACAGGCGAGTGATGAAGTTGAAGTCGGATTCGCCGATCTGGTCGACCCGAGGCACCACAGTGGTGATGGAACATACGGGTTGCCAACCGTTGCGAGCGGCCACGTCGGTGACGATCTGCGCAAGGGTGACGTTTTCCCAGCTACCGGTGCGAGTGGTTTTGCCGGATCCGCGCATGTCGCTGGCTTTACCGCGAATCACAATGGTGTCCGGCGGGCCGGATGCTTCGACCTCATCCACGATGTAGCGGCCCAGGCGCGTCAGGCTGTTGCCGGCGTAGCCCAGGTAGATCTCAATGCCGGCACCGCGCTTGGGCAGTGACACAGCACCATCGCGGTCATCGATACGCAGCTCGAAGTCATCCGACTCCATGCCGGGTTTGTCGACGGTGCGCAGGGACAGCAGGCGGTCGTTGATCAGGGTCGTGATATCGGTCCCGTCCGCGACAATTCTAAAAGTTGGTTTCATTTCGATACCCCAGAAACGACAAAGCCCCGCAATGCGGGGCTTCGTCATGAATGGGTGCTCAGTTGATGTCGAGCACCACCAGGCTGTCCTCTCGAACAGCAATACAGCTTTGACACACAGGGCAGGCGAAGACGTCGGTCTTCGGCTCGATGACCATCGACTTGGTACACGCCGGGCAACTGCCGACTACCTGGGTTTCACGGAAACCGAAGGTTTTCCACAGCGTGGCGAGGATCACGCCTACGGCCAAAAACCAACCGACGATGGGAATGAAGGCCAGGAGGATCGCCCCCACAATGCCGAAGAAAATCCAATTCATCCGATAGCCCAACTCAGCCCAGATGCCCCGTTTTACCTTCCTTAACGCTGTTGATCTTTCCATGAGGCGTCCCGCGCTCGATCCAAAAAATGGCGAGTCTATCGGTGACAGACCTATGGGGCAATCAGCCATCAGTCCCAAAGCTGCACGGTTTCGTCCGTGACCGGTGGAAGGTCTGGGAAGACGATCAGCAACCCGGCCTTGAGCGGTTGCGGCTGGTCGGCCAGTCCTTGGTTGTGAGCCAGCACCGCCTCCACGGTGCCGTTGAGGTGCCCGTAAAGCTGGTTACACAGGGTATCCAGCACGTCGCCGTCAGACGTTCTGCAGGTCATCGCCATATCGTACAAACTCCAGGGTAAATACTTGCTTACGCGGGATCCCGCCCTGCAGCAGCGCGCTCTGTTCTTCGTCAAGGTTCTTCAGGCACCAGGTGCCCAGCACTTCCCCGTAGCCGGTGGTGAGGGTCAGTGGTAGCAATTGGGCCCCGATGCTGCGCAGGGTGTCCAGTTGCTTGAGCCCTCCTTTGAAGCCCGGAAAGATCGAGCCTTTTAGGGCCATTTTTTCCTCGCCCATACCGATGGCCTGTTGCGCCGGTCGACGGCTGAGGCGTTCTTGCGCAGCCCAGCGAAACTCTGTCTGCCGGCGTAACTCGTCGAAGGCCGCCGTATCCAGGTTGAAGTAGTAGGGCTGAGTGTTTGGCTTGAGCGGCTGGATGATCAACAGGTGAGGAAACGGCTTCACGGCTTCAGCGAGAGGAGTCTGAGACAGCCCCAGGGCTTCGGTCGGTAGAACGTTTGCCAACGATGGGCTGACCTTCCCTGCCACCTTATTGATAGCCGCGCCGGCTTTGGCGGCTTGTTCTTTGAGCACACCCAGACGCTCGTCTATTTGAGAGGCTGCCCGTGAAGCTCGGCTGTATGTCTCAACCACTGCGCCGACCTTGGCCTGTGCTGCACCAATCCCCCGCATGACACGTTGAAGTTTTTCACCTGCACCTGGCGGTAGGAACGGCACATTTTCAAGCTCAGCAGCTGCGCCAGTGATCTCGCTGATCGCGCCGTTTACCGGCCCCATAATCCCATCAATGCTCCGCCGGCCCGCCTCGCCCGCGCTGACCAGGTATTTGAAGCCGGACTGCATCTGCTCCAGATATTCCATGATCCCTCCTTATGTATGGGCGTCGTCGTAGAGATTACGTCGGGCTTCCTGCTGTGCGGCGTCATTCAGTGCGCGCTGCATCAGGGGTAGAAGCTGCTGAACAAATTGCTGTGGATCCTTGGCATCACCCTCGACCGTGACCGGCATGTTCAGCGAATAGCTGAACTTTTGGTCCACCCGTGCAGGCTCCGGCTTAGGTGCCGCAGGCGCGTGAATAACCAGATTGGCGGGTTTTGGAGCAACAGGCGCCGCCAGTGAGCGAGTGACGTCGCCCAACGCCGGCCCCATTGGCATCATCATCGGTGCTGTTGGTTTCGGCGTTGCTGTTGTAACCAGCGCCTGCTGCCGCACCGGAGGCGCGGCGATGCTATTTACCGGCACCGGTACCGCCTGAATCAGCGGTTTTATGACCGGTGACAAGGGAGCGACAGCCGTTCCGATATCCTGCACTGCAGGTGCTGGCTGAGTCGCCACAACGATAGGTTGCTGAGCGGCGAAGCTATTCGCCATCGTCGCCAGGCTGGGTGCCGCTGGCCCAGGTCGCGGCGCCATCAACATCGGTGTAATCGGTGCGGCGGTCGCTTTGGGTTTGTCACTGCCGAACATCGACAATCCAGCCCAGCCCCCCAGTTGCTGACCTCCGATGCTCCCAAGGTATGCCCCCACCATACCGCCGATGGCTGTGCCAATGATAGGAACCACTGAACCAATGGCTGCGCCCGCAGCTGCACCCGCCATGGTGCCGGCAAGAGTTCCGGCGGCCTCGCCATAGCCCTCCGCTTTTTCGTCCTGCGTTTCAGCAGTCAGGTAGGTGTTGAGCACCATGCTGCCGGCCTCGACCAAGGAGGCACCCGGAACCACTTTGGCCGCTTTGCCAACCTTACCGACACCTCCGGCGACCGAGGTCAGCATCTTCGTTCCAGGACCCGGCAAAACAGGAGGACGAGGAGCTGAAACCGATGGACGTATAGCCGGTGCAGGCACGGGAGGTGTCGTTGGCCGAACAGCCGGCCGACTTGGCAGAACCGACGGACGCTGTGCAAGCGCAGGTGCACGTGGCGGACCAACCGGACGCGGTGATCGTGGCGGTGCCGTTGGACGGCGCCGCGAAGCCCTAGGAACAGTCGGCTTTCTGTTTCGACGCCGTGCCGAACGTGAATTACCCATGCCGCCCATGGACGCCATATTCACGACAAACACACGCTGGATACCGCCCACCGGCTCTGCGGCATCCCCTCCGCCACCCACCGCATCTTCAATCATCGAGACGACATCGATGCCCTTGGCAACAGGATCCAAACCACCCGCCTTCGGATCAGCCCCAGGACCACCTTTACCTCGTAAGGCGGCGGCAGCTTTCAGCCCTTTCTCAACCACCGACAACGCTGTACCGCCTTTGCCCCTGCCCGCACTGCCGCCGCCTGCATTCGAATTGGTGACAAACACCTTTTGCACACCAATTGCTTTTCCGCCCAAACCGCCACGCGCCAAATTAATCAGGCCCTTGCCGATCTTGAATGTCTGAAACGCCGCGACTGCCGCGCCAATCGCACCAATAGCTACCGTCGTACCGCTGACGATTTTAGGAAACTCATTGGCAAGGCCCGCCATGCTATTCCCAACCTTGGTCAAGCCATCGGCCGCCAGGTCGGTGAGCGGTCGTAACGCATCACCGAGGCTGGTCATAGTCGCTTCCATGCTCGATGTCGCCGCGCTCCACTTGGCGTTGGATGTCTCACGAGCTTTCGCCGCGTCGGACTCGATCTTGGCCTTACCATCGGTTTTCTTGATGGTGGTCATGTTGTCTTTGATCGTGTTGCCGTACTTGATCTGGGCGAGCAAGCCATCACTGGCGCTCTGATCACTGACGATATTCGCCAAACCCGCCGCCTGGATCAGCGCGACCATGGCCTGTTCTTCCTCGGCGCTGCCATCCTTGGACGCCTTGATCTTGGCCTTGAGCGCCGCGACCTTCTTGGCCGTGGCCGGATCCTGTTTTTGGATCAACTGCTCACTGAGCATGATGAAAGCTTCAACCGGGTTGGAAGCCTTACCGCTTTTGGTAGCGGCCAGAATCGAACTCGTCAGGTCATAGCCTTGTTTTGCGAACCGCTCCTGGCTGGTGCTGCTGATCACCGCGTTGAGCAAGTTGTTCATGTTGGTCGCGGCCGCCGCCGCGTCCTGGGTTTGCGAGAACTGCGACTGCAGGCTCGCACCGAGGAAACGCACGGCTTCCGGGCCTTCCATACCCAGGCGTTTAATCGTGCCGAGCAGTGCCGGCATGTACTTGGCCATGTCCTTGGGGCCGAACGCACCAATGTCACCCGCAGCGGCCACCTGCCCCAGCATGGCGCCCATATCTTCCTTCTTGACCCCAGCCTCCTTGAAGGCACTGAACAAGGTGGCGATGGTTCCGGCCTCCATGCCTTGGCCGTCGACCAGATCAGCAATCAGCGGCGCATAGTCCACCGACGCCTCCCAGTCGATGCCCTTCTCGATCAAGCCTCCGACCGCTCGAGCGAGAGCCTGCTGCCCCATCCCCTTCTTCGCGGCCACTTCACTGATCTTGTCGGCCATTTTCTGTTCGGCGTCTGTGCCGGCAGTGTGTGCCCACAGCGCCATCTGCCGAATTTGCGTCTGGTAGTTGGCCGATACCTTGGTGGGAATGGCGATCAACGCGGTAGCAGCCGCCGCCTTGCCCAACGTGCCGGTAAGCCCCTCTTTGCCATCTTTGATCTGAGAGTACCCAGTGGCTTTCAGGTCGGCCTTGCGAGCGACCTGCTCCATACTCTGATAAGCCTTGGCGAGGTTACGCACCTCAACACCTTGTTTTTTCAGGGTGCTGAGGTTGGACTCCAATTTGCGCAGCAACGTACTGGCACCAGCGGCGCCGCTGTCATTGGCCTTCTTCCATTCCTCCCGCAGTCGGATGGTGTCGCCAATCGTGCGCTGCAGCACCCGAGCCTTGGTGCCTTGAGCTTCCAGCTGCTTGATCCGCCCCTGCACATCCTTGAAGGCCGTGCCCACTGTGGAGCTGACGGCGCCGCCAATCACCAGGCCGAGCGCGAGTTTGTTTGCCATGTCGTGGCTCCCTGTAGCGAGTGATTACGGTAGGTGGCTCAATCCGAGAGCCACCAGACCATCTCGGCAAACGGCATGGCCTGAATCTCGGCGGCGGAAAATCCGGTTTCCGCCGCCAAGCGTTTGGCCGCCAGTTTCAACAGTGCGGGGTTAAACCCCGTCGTCCTGCACCAGGCGAAAATAACCGGCCTGCAAGCGGTGGTAGTCCACCAGTTTCAGGCCCTCCAGGTCCTGTTGACCGGCTTCGCAAAGGCCGGCGAACAGCATCAACTCTCGCTGCTCTTCGTCGTCGCCCGAGGCGCGATCAGCAGCGCGCACTTCGCGCACTGTGGGAGAGCGAATGGTCAGGGTATCGACGGTCACGCCGTTGACCTCTGAGGGCCGAGACAGAGTGATGGTGGCGTTTTCGGCGGTGAGCTTCAGCCAGGTAGGGAGTCTTTTCAGTTCAGGGGTAGCCATTCGATAAATTCCTTAGAGGCCCAGGTCGCTGCGCATGGATGCCAGTTGGTCCACACCGTCGATCACGCGGATCGAGGCGACCATGTCGATTTCGTAAATGAGGCGGCCGGCGATCTCCAGCTTGTAGTAGCTGACGGCAATCGAGTACTTGAACTCGGCTTTGTCGCCTGCCTTCCAATCGCCTGGGTCCAGCTCTTTGAGCATGCCGCGCAAGGTCGCCACCACTGCTGTGGTCTGCCCTTTTTGCCCTTTGAACGAACCGCGATAAACCCCGTTGAAGGCGGTTTGATCGGACAGCCCAAAAAACTTCATGGCCTCGCGACGTACGCCGTTGGTGGTGAAACTGGCCTCCATCTTTTCCAGGCCCATGTCCATCTCGATAGGGCCGGCCATGCCGCCACCACGATATTCGTCCGTTTTAACCACCAGCTTCGGCAAACTCAGGCTGGGCACATCGCCCTTGAAGTTGATGCCGTCGACGAACAGGTTGGTGTTGAAAAGCACTTGAGGAATCATTGTGCAGCCTCCTTAGGCGGCGGTTTCCAGGACTTCGGTGAGCCACTGATTGGTGACCTCGACCCGGAAAATTGGGTTCTCGGCAGGCGGAACGTCGGTGAAACGGATATTCCAGTAAACCTTGCCTTGCTCCAGCTGGCTGACGGTGTTCAGCTCGGTGTCGGCGAACACCTCGAAGTTGATCACCGCGCCCTGGTTCTTCAGGTCTTGCATGAATGCCTGCAGGCCGTCAGTGACGTCCTTGATGTAGGTCTTGGTGATGCCACGGTCGACCGCCCACTTGTGCCCGGCCAGGATTGCGTCCATGACGATGTCGACCGTGCGCACACGGGTAACAAACGCCCACTTGGGATCCGCTGACAGCGTACGGTTACCCCACAAGCGATACCCGCCGTCGCGGATGATGGTGGTGATGTTGGCGTTGTTGAGCAGGTTGGCCCGGCAGGTTTCGTCGCCATCCAGAAACTCGACCGGCCGCGAGGTGCCGGTGATGCCGACGAACTCCTTGTTCGATGGCGAAGACCAGAAGCCATACTCGGCATCCGTCCAGGCAAACAAACCAGCGGCGAAGGCCGAGGCCGGCGCGTTGATGGTTTTGCTCTGCAGCGTGTCCCACAGCTGCACGCCCGGATCGACCAGGAAGCAGCGCTTGCTGCCGAACTCCTGGGCGTAGGCCATTGCGGCTTCGTCCGTGGTGTTCGGCCCGTCGAGAATCGCCAGGGCCCGAAGCTTGCCGGCCAGTGCATCCAGCGCAGTAGCAACCGCCTGGGTCGCAGTATGACCTGGAGCAATCAGCAGCCGCGGCTGGGCGTTGAAACGGCTCTTGCCGTCCAGCAATGCTTGCATGCCAGTACGCTGGCCCGTCGCCAGGACGCCGCCAATAATTGAGGAGGTTTGCTGAGCAGGGTCTTCAACTTTGGCAACGCCGCAGCCAATGACCACGGCTTTCGCACGAACGAAAATCGCCTTGCATGCACGCGTGATCGCGGAGTCTTCGCCCCAAGCGGCAACCGCTTCACGCTCACTGGTGATCAGCGTCAGTTCGTTGGGTTTGGCGGATGCCGCCGGTACCACAGTATAGGTGTCGCACAGCCCAATAATGGACGACGACGGCAGCGCAATGGTCCGTGCCCCGGTATCTACCAGGGTGACGGTAACGCCGTGAAAACGACCGGAAGAGGCCATAATGCGAGTTCTCCAGAAATGACAAAGCCCCGCATGAGCGAGGCTTTGAGGGGGTAAGCGGTGGATACAAAAACGCCCCGGCTATGCGGAGCGCTAAAGAGTTTGCTGGTCGATCCAGCCAGGCTTTTTAGGCCGGTATTTTTGAGTCGGAAACTTCGTTGACTGGGGCCAGTCGCGCAGGAACTGCATATAGGCAAGAAGCTCTCCGTACTGGTCCGTTGTCAGTGACGTGGCACTACCTAACTCCAACTCATCGCGGTGTCGCTCGCGCATCCATTTGACCGACTCCAGCTCACCATCGCGCCAACGGCGTTCGGCATTGGCATCATCATCAGCGGTTGAAAGCGGTAGCGTCTGCCCCCCCTCTGTCACCCAACCCATATAAGCGACCCAGTCCTTATTACCCATGTCGTTGGGAATAAACACGCTATCGGGCAATCGCTGCACACCGGCCGGACTGTGTTTGTACTGAATGTTATCCATGAGATCACCTTAAAGTTCAGCGTCTGCCGTCCACTCGATTTGAAGCGTGTAGCCAGGCACGGAGCCGCTCGGCGGCACACATGACAATGCAAAGCCAGTTGCCCACAAACTTTGAATATTGGTCAGCGTGCACGGCTTACCAAGCGATTGCGCCCATACTTCCGATGTTTGCTCACCTGGTGAATACAACTTCAACGTTGGAACGACGCGTTTGATTTCTCGAAAATCCATACGCAAAGCCGACTGTGAAGACTGTGCAGCGGCGGCTTGTGTAAAGGTCGCTATGCAGGTCGACGGTCCATTGTTCGATTTGATGGGGTGATCCTGGAGGAATGATTTCTCAAAGTATCGCAGGCATGCGCGGTGCTCCTCCTGATAGGTCCGGTAGTCGTAAGGGGTCGCCACGCTGCCAGTTTCAATCTGGACATTGGTAATGTCCGTGTAGTGGGCGCCCGTTCCCCAACTGGCAAAGATAACTTCTAGAAAGTCATTGGCGACACCCTTGTTCTTGTTCACCACGGCGCCCAAGTCGAGGGTGACAACGTATTTTTTATAGACCGTTGTCAGCTCCACCGAGGTACCCACATCGACGTTCGGCTCGGTTGAGTTAACCCCAAAGTTTTGACGAAGAATCACAGCGCACGTGTGTGGCACGCTGGTTTTCATATAGAACGATACGGTGACCTTTCCGCCGGCCAGTGTTTCGACATTCTCGATGCGCTGACTAAGGTTCCAACCCTGCCCCTCACCTTGGCGCGAAAGCCGCAGGCCAAACTTTGCTTCGTTGATATTTGCATCTTGCTCAAGTGGCAGCTGGCTCCAATTACACATGGCGTTCTTTGGGCTGTAAATCATCCAGCGGTCCGGGCCGAAAGCACTTTCAGGGTCACCGTTGGCTTTGCCAATAACGCCAGACTTACCCCGCTGCCAGACCTGAAAGGCGCCATTGATCAGTCGATTTTTTCGGTAGACGTGAACAGGAAACGCCTGTTTAGGGCTTTCTATCTGAGTCCGCACCGATTCGGTGTTGGCACTACGTTTAGATCTGTCATCAACGGCAGGTGTTGGAACGTTTTGCCCAGCGGCCCATTGGAAAGTCAGAGGTGTTGTTCCCAAGACTATCGGGCCATCAGTGATCAGTTGCCAGACTGTGTCGGCGTTGGCAGTACCACGCTCGACCGTAACAAGCAAACCTGGCGTCACTTTGTCGCTACTGTCGGCATCAACCGTGCGTACCCAACTTTCAGCGCCGACCAGATACAAACCGTTGTCCTTTGCCTGGACTTGATCCTTAACCAGCACGCGAGAACCGGCAGGCACAGCCAATCCATCGATTTCTTGGACACCTGCCAAGACCATCGACATGGTGGTCGCCACCAATACCGACTGCTTGTTATCCAGCCGCTGCACAGCGCTAGCTAACGAATCGTCAACATACTTACGTGTCGCTAGGACCACGGCCGGGTCAATGTTCAGCACGATGTTATTTGAACTGCTAACTACAAAGTTCATGCGCAGTGTTTGCGTACGCCCAGATCCCTGAGATAGCTTGGGTTTGAAGCTCGGCGCACAGTTGGCAACTGCCACCAGGTCACCATCCGAATCAAACAACCCCAGCTCACGCACCCAGAAGCCGCCTTCATCAGCCGGAATAACCTGCTCGGCAACCAAGATGGCCGAGTTGGCCGGATCCGGTGCCAACGAGTTCAGGGGGGCTCGGCGTCGCTCGTTAATTAGCACCTTCTGTAAGCGGTCTGGCAGCGGATCAGTGCCATTGGCATCCCCCACCGCCATGTGGGTGATTTTCCAGGTCAGCAAACCGGCATCGGCCTTGACCTGCTTCGCCTCGCCGACCGCTGTCAGGATGGCGTAGAACTTTGAATTGGCATCAATCATGGATATACGTCCAAAAAGTCTATGGAATGTTCGTGGCCCGATACACCGTTCACGCAGTCAACCGAGATAACGCCCTGTGAAGGCGGATAGATGTCCAGCGCATCAATGGAATGCTCACGCCCACCACCACCGATAACGCCTGTGACTTCTATGTCCTGCAGCACGGGCGGGTACACATCGATTTCGTCGCCGTCGTAAGCACTGGCGAAGATGTTTATGGCTCCACTGGACTCAAGGCTGATCGCAAGGCCCGTCATGTGTCGACTGACCGGCTTGGCGTCATCGATGAGCCAGGTCAGCTCTTGGTACATCTCCTCGGTGATACCCGTTTCCAGTACGCCAACCTTTAAAGCGAAAGTGCCCGGAACACCTTTGGGGTTTGTCTCCCACCACTCCTGCACTTCAATCAAGTAACCGAGCGGCTCAACCACCCGGCGCAACGCGCCGATGGTGCCCTTGTGTGCGTGTACGTAGAACGCTGAGCGTATGGCCGAGCGCTTTACTGCTTCCGACCAGTTGTTGTCCCAGCGGTCGACCGACCAGGCCCAAGCCAATTGGTGCAGCAAGTGCGCAGGGCAGGTGTCAGGGTTGTACAAAGTGCGTAACGGCACATCAGTGACTTCGTCGGTCGCCGCTTCAATGGCCCGTTCCAGTTGAGTGCTGTTTATAGGCAGTAGGCTTTTCACGACGGCCCTCCCAGCTTCACGGTAAAGCCGACGCAATAAGCCGCCTGGTACTTGGTCGGCTTGATGTCTTGCCAATTTGGCAGGTCCACCCGACCGACGCCGCTGATATGCAGCTGCGCGTCGATGGCCGAACGCGGTACCTCGACACCCAACCGACGCCGAGGATTGACCCAGCTCGCCAAGCGCTGCTCAGCCGCAGCCAGGATCGCCTCGTTTTCCGAACCGGTACCGGCCATGTGCAGCACCGCGTCAATGCGGTATTCAATGACCTCGGCGCTTTGCACGGTGAGGCGATCCCCGACTGGCCGGATGTCGTCATCACTGAGGTATTTCATCACCGCATCCAGCAGCGGCTGCTCGGCGACACCATTGCCCTGCAGGTGCAGCACGGTGACTACCACTTCCGCAGGGAATGGGCTTTCAGCCGTTGCATCCGCCACCAGGGCCGACGCGTTGCGAGCATGCAAGATGTAGCTGTTTCGCGGGCCGGCCGTGGTTAGCCCTTCGTACACCAGCTGCACTCGCTCGCGCAGAGCGTCGTTGGACTCCATCACCCGAGGCGTCGGCGGAACGGTGTTGAGATTTTCTTCCTGAATCACCAGACGCTTCAGCCGGACGTTGTTGGCCAACTCATCAAGGTCACCATCAATGGCATAAGCCAGCATCAGTGCCTTGGCCCCGTCATTTACTCGGGCCCTGTTCTGGATGCGCCGGTAAACGCCCAACTCCAACAGCTTGACCACTGGATCGCTTTCCAGCTCGGCGGTCCAGTTTTCGCCCATGTACAAACGAAATGCGGCCAGTTCCTCGGCGTAGGTTTGTTCAAAGTCGAGATCCTCCAGCACAGGCGGCGCCGGCAGCGCTGATAAATCCACAGTGCTCATGCGGCGACCCTCAGTAGCGCGTTTTCGCCCTTGAACAGGCCCTTGAGTTCAAACTCGATTCGGCCATCTAAAATAGCCACCACACGCACCTGGCTGATACTGAGCCGGGGCTCCCATCGTCCCAGCGCCCGTGCCACTTCGGCCTGGACGGCGCTTTTCCAACCTTCGGTAACTGGCAGGTCGACGAAGCGGCGTAACTGGCTACCGTAGTCGGGCCGTTGCCGTCGGCTGCCCAACGGGGTGGTCAGGATATCTTCAATGCACTGACGCAGATGCTCGATGCCGGAGATGGGCTGCCCAGTGCGGCGATCCATTCCGATCATCTGGGTTACTCCGGCGCGGGTTCGAGGTCAGGATGGTTTTGAAGAAACTCGTAATGATCAGAGGTGTCAGCGGTCACCAGCCCCCTGATAACCACAAGGCTTTGGCCGTGCGGTGTGATCAGCGTTCGCGAGGTGAACATGGTGTCGCGAAAACGACGAGGCAGGCCAACAGCTTTCGGTGACGACTCTACTTTCGGTGCTGGCAATGATTGGGGAGCGGCAGGCTGCTCGTCCGACTTAGGCTTGTTCATTTGGGCAAACTCCAGAAATGAAAAGGCCCGCACGCGGCGGGCAGAAATAAGCGGTTAATCAGTGTTTGTGATTTGGGGTGTTGCCACCCGCATCAATGATCTTGCCGGCGCCGTTGATATCACCCGTCACCGTCAGCGGCCCGGTGATCGTCACATTGCCTGTGAGTCCGATGTCCCCGGAAACCACCGTTACGGCGCTATCAGTGACAGTGGCTACCGTGCCGCCGACCATGATGGTGACGGTCCCGGAAGGCAGCGTGATGCTGTAGCTATTGGCCTGCCAGTCATAGACCAGCGACCCGCCATCATCAAACCGCCACACCTCAACATGATCCCGGTTGTCAGGCGGCGAACCAGCATCGCCATACAGCCCAGGAATAAAAGTACCCATTGCCGGGTTACCACTGGGGCTAAATAGTTTGCCTTGCTCGCCCAGGCTGGGGACTCGCCAGTGCCGAGCCTTACCAGCAGCGACGCTGTGCCAGCGCACCCAGGCGCTTGTCCACTCCCCTGCCCTGACCCTGACAACCGGCGGCGAGGCCGTCGTATCAACAGCAGCCACCACGCAATCCATCAGCATGGCGGCGATCATGCGGTCGCTTTCCCCGCTGGCGTAGCTCATGTAAGCAACTCCGGCGCGACGTACTGATCTCGACTGCCTGGGCCAATATCCGGGCTGACACCTATCAACAGCGTGCCCGGCGGTTCATCCGGCCAAGGCCACTCTTCGGTACCGAGATAAATCGTCTGATTCCACTCCACCAGCCAGACCGTGTAACCATCCAGCTCAGGACGGGTCCAGTCCTGCACCGCTTGAATAAACTCGGCGCATTCGATCTCCAGGCCCCAGTTCTGTGCCCGTAGCAACACAATCAACTGAGTCGCCAACTGCACCACCTGGCGATGATGATCAGCCTGAATGGGATCAACGATGATCCGCGCTTCGAACTTGCAGACCATGGTGGTTTCAGCGGTCCCGATATCAGCCCCCGGCTCAATCTCGGCCATCTCCAGGAACACCGCTGGCAATGGGATGTGATCCTCAATATTCGGCCAGGCAGCAACGGTTTGGACACCTGGCAGATGCGCCTGCAGGTGCTGCTCGATAGCTTGATAAAGCTGGTCGAGGCTCAACGTTTCGTCAGACACGCGGCGTCCCCTTCAAATACTTCTGCAGTTCAAAGTTGAGTTCCTGCGTGAGGATCTCCAGCAGGCGTTCGTCCGCACGCTTCACCCAGGCATCAAAGTGCGGTCGCACTTGCTCCAACGACACCTTGGCCTTCGCCAGGGGAAAGCGGTTGTCGTTTTCTTCGACGAAGCCAGAGCGGATGCCCCCCTGCGCGGCATCCGGGTAATCGGTGGTGTTGAAGTGTTTGCTCGACGTGCGGATCCAGATATCAGCATTGCTGCCGTAAACCTTCTTGTAGAAAGCCCCCTGGTAACGCCGGCCGGCGACTGAAACACCCGCGCTGGTTTGCCGCGCACGCCCGACGCGGCTGGCTTCGATGGCATTGATGCCGAACCACAACTTGCCGCGCATATCGCCGCCGGTCACCGGGTACGCCCGAAGACGTTGCCGGACGGCGCCAATAGCGATGCGTTCTTGCTTGCCGACGGCCCGTGCAATGTGGGTGCGCAACCAACGGATGGTTTTGTTGATTGCACGCCGCTGAGCCGCCGCTGCCGCTTTGGGCACCATGTCGCCGAACTCTTTCAGCGCCTGAACATGCACCGCCGACGGCGTTATGGTGAGCATCCCACCGTCGCGCTTCTGCTGGGTGTAGCTGCCGATGCTCATGCACGCTTCCTCAAGATCAAGGCCACCAGGCCATTGCCGTCCGGCTCAAGCTGCAGCAGGTCATAGTCGCCACCGCCATCCAACGCCGGCAGATCAACGCTGACCCGTAGACCTTTGACCAAGCCATCCGAATCCTTGACGCGAATCTCGAAGCGCGGCTCCCGCAGGCCAGTGTTGAGCTTGCCGAACTGAGGCTGTTTCCAGGGTGCCGAGAACATACCCAGCACCGGCTCCGAGCGCCCCTCGATCACGGCGCTGTCGCCCAGGGTTTCGAACACCACGTCGTCGATGTCGTCGATCAGATCGCGGAAGGCCACGATCACATCTCCAGCAGGATCTGCGCCCGAGGTCGCGTGCACAGGTGCAGCGGGTTGGACTGAGCTTCACCGGCCACACCCTTGTTGAACGGCAGCGGCTCGATCTTGCTGTAGTACGGGATGCCCTGGGTGTTGACCGTCTCCATGTAGTCGGCCGGTGCGAAGGACGAGATGTACAGGTCAGGGACGCCTTCGGGGACCAGCAGCGCCTTGTCGTCGTGGACAAACGCAACGCCGGCAACCTTGCCGCGATAACGCTCCCAGACGATCCCGCCGAACTCGAAGGCTTCACGGGCATCGCCACGCAGAGACGCGGCTTGCATGGTGTTGAGGTAAGTCTCTTTGACCGACTTGTGGACGATCAGCTTGTTCCAGAAGTTCTTGCCGCACATGGCGCGGGAGCCGCTGCTGGTGACGCTGCCGAGGGCTTCTTCCTGCATATCCAGCGCTTCGCCGCATTTGACCCGCAGCTCGGTATCTGGACTGTTCAAGCCCATCGGTAGCTTCTGGCGATTCACGCCGAAGGATTTATAAATATCCAACAGAACCGTCTTGCCATCGGCGTCCAGCACCTGCCCGTTCAACGCGCCCATGCGCTGGAATTCGTGGGTGGCATCCAGCTGTCGTCGGGCCTTTGCCAGGCGCTTGTTGACCACATCCTGCACGGCCTGCAATTCGCTGCGGGTACCGAAGGCGCGGATGCCCTGGATCTCATCAGCCTTGATGGTGAAGCGCTCAGGGAGATGCACTGTGTTGAAAGGGATCAACGTGCGCTTGGTCCCGCCAACCACCAGGCCCGAGGTGCCGCGCTCACCCGATGGCACCAGGGCCAGGGTGTCGCCGTCTTTCTCGATCTGCACGGTCAACGTGCTGATGCCCTCTTCGCGGAACAGGCCAAGGCTGCTGATACGGCCTGGCAGGTATTCCTGTTCATTGATAGCAGCGGTCAGCGAGGAGACGCTGAATGCATCGTCTTCAAAAATGGCGATATCGGCCATGGGGTACTCTCCAGAAACGAAAAATCCCGCACTCGGCGGGATGGATAAACGAGGTAAACGTCTTAGCGGACGATCACGAAATGGGCGGCCAGGGCCTTTTCGGCGGCGAGGTCGAGGCCGGCCAAATGCGCTTCGCTGACCTCGGCCAGCCGCACAATGGCACGACCGCGCCGGGCCACATCGGACTCGCCCAGCGGCCCATACAGAATAGCGACGGCGTTTTCGGTACCGTCCTCGGCGGTTGGCTGGTACGGGGCAAACTCGCTGCTGGCGGTGACTAGGCCCAGGATCTGGCCCGGCTCCAGGGCTGGCCCGGCTGCGACATTGATCGCTTCGCGGGAAATGTTGCCAGCGCCTTCGGACAGCAGGAACTCTCCCGCGTGCATCGATTCGATTTTCATGCTCTTGCTCCTTTCGAGGTTCCGTTCTGTGCCGCCTGACGGGTAGCCCAGATTGATTGGGTGTCGACCTGTTTGGCCTTAATGGTGGGTTCCGGGTCGTTGTCCAGCGGCAGGCTGTTGTTGATCTCAAAGCCACCGCCGCTGCTGACCAGCTTGTCGAACAGCCGAGCACGAACTGCGCTTTCATCCAGACCCGCCGAGATAAACTCAGCGGTCAGTTCCGGCAATCGTGCGGCTACACACAGGCCATGCAGGGTTTTCGCGTTGGTCAGTGCTGCCGTAACTACCGCTTCGCTTTCCAGCCTGGTGGTGGCGAGCAGCGGCTCCACCAGGTTACTGATGCCGGCCGCCGCGCACCCCTTGGTGACCATCAGTGCCAGTCCAGCAGCGTCCAATACGGGCGCCGGTTCCGGTGGGTCGACCGGTTCAGGCGGTTCGACATCTGGCTCTTCATCCAACTGGGCGAGCAATTCAGCCGGGGCATGCTGGAAGCGCTGCAACACACTGCCCTGGCCGAGACAGGCTTTGACCTTAAGGCCGTCGCCCACTTCATCTGCCAGGCCCAGCGCCACCGCCTCATTTGCAGTCAGCCAAGTCTCGGCGTTGACCATGCGCCGCAGCTCGGCCTCGTCAATGTCCGGTGCTTTGGACTTGTAGGCCGCGATGATCGCTTCCAGGGTCTGGTCCAGCACATCAGCAACGCGGCGGAAGTCTTCGGCATCACCACCGGTAAAGGTGTAGGGGTTGTGAATCATCAGCATTGCATTGGCCGCAATCACAACGCGATGAGCGCCGCACACCGCGACACTCGCCGCACTGGCGGCCAACGCATCAATACGCCCGGTACAGCGCTCGCCTAAGCGCGACAGCGCGTTGTGGATCGCCAGGCCGTCGAACAAGTCGCCACCGATGCTGTTGAACGCAACAATCACTGGTGACGCGCCGTCGTCCATGGCGCGCAGGTCCTGGACAAACTGATTAGCGCTGACACCCCAGGTGCCGATCTCGCCGTATACAAATACCTCAATGGATTGCTGCTCAGCTTCACCGCTGGCATGGAACGTGTACCAACTCTTATCCGCGACTTTTACCTGCTTGCCAGCCTTGTCATAAATGCGCGGGATCGCTTTTTTACTCATGGTTGTTCCTTGTCATCTATCGGCTCAATGGCATCAAGCGTGGTGTAGTTGAGGCCAAGATCAGTGGACCTGGCGAGGTCAGCAGCGTTTTCCGCGTCGATGGTTTCCGCGTCGTAGCCGTTGCGCAGACACATCTCGCTGCGCGAACCGAAGCCGGCCTGCACTTCCATCCGCCGCGCCTGGACGTCCTGCACCGGCTGAATGTAGGCCCAGCCTTGCGGCACCCAACGTGTGCGCAGGTATTCGCGCCGACGTTGCGCGTAATCCTCCAGCACCAGGGCGCCGGACAGCACCGCCATGTCCATCCAGGCGGCACGCACCGGGCGACACAGTTGATGCACATACACTCCGAATTGCAGCTGCTCCAGGCGTCGCCGGAACTCGTTGAGCACCACCCGCAGCGCCCGGTCGTTGACCTCTCGCATATCGCCGGTAAGGATCTCGTAAGGCGTGCCCGAACCCGCCGCCGCAGCCATCAGTTGCTGCCGCATGAAGTCCGGATAGTTGTTGCCGGCGTCCGGTGGTTTAGAGAACTCCACCTCTTCACCTGGCCCCAACTCCTGCATGGTGCCGGGCTCCAGGGCCACCATCGGTGTGAAACCATCGCGGTCGGTGGTCAGCAGTTGTCCCGTTACCGGGTCACGCGGTTGGTGCCCGCTGTCCGGCGCCGGGCGCTTGATGAAGCCAGCAAACAGGTTTGCCACCTCCTGGCGAAACAGCACCGCGTCGTCGTAGTTGTCCAGGCTGCGCAGTCGTTTCAATACCGGTGCCAGACGCGGTACGCCGCGCAGTTGCCCTGGTTCCATGGGTTCGAAGATGTGCAGCACCTGGGTCGCTGGCACCCGCACCAACTGGTTGTAACCGGCGTTCAACGACGATGAATCGCGTGGGTGCGACAAGTACATCCAGTACGCTACGCGCTTGCCGGCCGGATTGAACTCGATCCCAGCGCGGATGACGTTGCCATTTTTGGCCGTCTCAAACTTATCGTGAGGGACAAATTCAGGCGCCAGAGCCTGCAACTGCAGAGGCACCGCTAAACCTTCGCTCGGACTGCGCGGCCGCAAGCGCACAAAGCATTCACCAGCGGTTTCCACGGTGCGCGCCACCAACGCCTGCATGCCGTAGAAGTCGGTCAGCTCGTCTGCGTCCGCTTCATCCACCCAGTCGTCCCACAGCTGCTGCTTGAGTTTGCGCAGTGCCGCGTCGTCCGTGGTCGGCCTGGGCGTGATGCCGGTGCCGATCAGGTTGCTGACGCGCTTTTCGATGACGTTGAACGCGTACGGGTCATTGCGCACCGCCGCCCGCGAGCGAGCCCGCAGGTTGCGTAAGGCCGGGGTGTTGATACTGTTGATGCCGTTGTCGGTGGCTTCCCAACTGGCCGAACGACGGCCCTCTCCGGCGCCTTCGTAACTGGCCTTGATGTTCGACGGCAGCAAGAATCCATTACGGGTTAGCGTCGGATAATGTCGGGCCATTAGAGTCCTTTGCCTCCATGCATGAGCCGAACCACGCGAGAGCGCGGCCCGGCGGCGTTGGTCAGCGACGTGCGAATCTCGTCGCGAGCCTTGAGCAGTTCGTCGATGGAGCGGTATTCCACCGTGCGGTCGCTGTAGCGCACGGTCTTTTCACCGCGTGCGATGGCGCGCTCGATGGCTTCGAGGTGCTTCGGAGTAAACGACATATCAGCGTCTCTTCAGGTAACCGCTGGTGGAACTGCGGCGTTGTGGGGGTGCAGCGGGTCGCGGTTGGGCGACCGGGGCAACGGGTTGCGGCGCCACTTGCGGTGTCGCGGTAGCCTGTGGGGCAACCGTTACACGCTCAGCAGCGACCACCTTTTCATCGAACAAACCGGCCTGTGCCAGCGAGTTCCGTACCCGGTCCCAGTCGTGTTCCTGATACCGGTTGATGCCGAGGTAATGCGCCATCGCCAGGCAATACACCATCAGGTCGAGGGCTTCGTTGCGCTCGGCCTTGCCCTTGATCCACTCGATACGCTTGTGGCCGCGCACGTACTTGGCGACCTTGCGCTCGGCCACGCACTGGGCGAAGAACTCGTCCGGCAGGTCGTTGGCAAAGTGCAGCGCACCTGGGCCGGACTCGAACGGGTAGCGGTTGTAGATCCAGTCCTTTGCGGTGTCGGTACCGACAAACCACAGCTCGGCGCCGCCGCGTTCGGTCTGGCCCTTCCAGGTCACATCAACCATGGACGGCCGCTGAGCGATCACCGGCTTACCGGGTTTGCTCGCACCCTTGATGGCGAAGATGTTGCGCCAGCGCCGCACGCGGCAGAACTGGTAGACCTCGTCAGTGTGGTGACCGCCGGAGTCGACGGCGACCGCGAGAATGCCCAGGCCGACGCCACACGGATGCCGGTACCGCTCTTTCAGCAGTTCATCCAGTACCGCCCAAGTGCGTTCATCCGACGGGTCGCCCGCGATCACCCTGTGGTCGATGACCCAGCGCTCCATGCCGACGCCCCAGCCCATTGCCATGAACTCCAGACGGTCGGCCTGTACGTCGACGGCGCCCGTGATCATCATCACGGCGGCAGGCATCGCGCCGAGGGAGAACCCTTCCCGGCGTGCCCGCTCGATCAGTACCGATGCTTTGGTCTGCTCTTGCGCGCTGTCCCACACCTTAGCCAGGCGGGTGTTGTAGAACACCTGCATGGGTTCAAGGTCGCCTTTGGCTTGGGCCTTTTTCGCCTTCTCGAATTGCTTCGCCAGCGACTTCCAGCCCGTCCAACCCAGCGGTGAATACAGCGCGTTGAGGTGGAAGCCGACCGTCTCGCCATCGCCCTTGGCATGGGCACGCCACTCGCCACGGGCGAGCATGTCGCCCTTGTGGTGCTCCTCGATCAGCACGTCGCAGTCAGGCCCGGCGCACTCGTAGTGCACCACGCTGAAGTCCTGGGAGTAATGCAGCCGCTCCCACTCCAGGGTCTGCATGTGCCCACAAGTCGGGCACGGCACGTAGTAGTAACGCTGGTCGCTACCCTCGAACAGATCGTCGATGCGTGAGGCGCCCTTGATCGTCGGCGAACTGGAGAAGTAGAACTTGGCATTGCGGCCGAAGGTACTGCCCCGCGTCTCAGCCAGCTCGATGGGGTCGCCCTCTTCGCCTACGTCGACCTCCCAACGGTCGATCTCATCGCCGTACACGTAGCGCGCCGACAGCTCGGCCAAGTTGGCCGCAGAACCGGCTGTGGTGACGTACAGCGAGCCGCCTTCGAACTCCTTGGTGTCCATGGTGTTGCGCGAGTCCCGCGAGCGGCTCGCCGCCACACGCTCGCGCAGCACCGGGGTGGCCTTGATGGTCTTGCCGATCCGCGACGACACCCGCTTTGCCAAACCCAGGCTGGGCAACAGCGTGAGAATGTTCGACGGCACCATGTGGATCAGCGCGCCGATCCAGTTCAAGGCGATCTGGGTTTTCATCAGTTGCGAGGCGACCATGGTCACTACGCGCTTGCACGGGTGAGCCGGTGACAGGCACCGCATCGGCTCGCGTGCGTAGGGCGTTCGCACGGTGCGATATTTCCCTGGCTCGGCGGCGCCGGTATCACGCGGGATGCGCATGTACTCGTCGGCCCACTCGTCCACCCACAGGCTGGGGTCTGGACGCAGCCCACGGAAATACGCCTCACGGTACACCTCAGCGCCGTCAGGTTTTTCCGTTTGCATGGGTTAACTCGTAGTGATCAGATCGCGTTCAAGGTCGGCCGAAGACATGCGCTCGGCCTCTTCCAGGGACAGCCGTAGCGCCTTGGTCAGGTGCTGCTCAATTTCCCAAGGGTCAGTCATCGCCGCCAGTTCAGGGGCCAGTTGCGGGGGCATGCTGAGCAGTTGATCGCGCAGCATGCGTCCGGCGTTGTAGGCCCCGGTGGTGACCGCCTTCATGTCCACTAGCGAGCCCTGCACCTTGTGAAACTCGGCTTCGGCCAACTGAGCCAGGTAGTACTCGCGGTGTGCGCGGGCCTTCTGGAAGTCAGGTTGCCCGCTCTTCGCGCCAGCAGGCTGCGGCGGCGCAGCCGTGTTAGTCGGCTCGACCATGGGGGACAGTTGGCTGTAAACGTCACGCTGGAGCCGGTCTTGCAGGTGGCGAGCCGCGACGGCGGCCTTGCTGGGGTCGGCGGTTTCGAGGATCAGTGCTTCGGTTGCCAGCACGTCGACCTTCTTGCCATCTGGCGAGAGCACCAGGCGGTTGTTGTCTTTCAGCCAGGTGATGTAGCTCGGCGTCCTGCCGATGCGAACCGCGAAAGCGCTTTTAGACAGGAACAGTGGATCCGTCATAAGCCCTCCTTTTCAACGGCTTTTCAATGGAAACCTTTCAATTTCAATGGATTGAATTTCAGTAAGCTGGCAGCCCTGCCGCTAACGCTTTCCCGCGGGTTTCATGCCCCGTGTCCCTCGAATGTCTCCAGGGTCCCCGGCGACTTTTCGGTGCGCCATTTTGGCGCACTCGCTACAGACCACGTATTCCGTGGCCCCCAACGCATCATGCCTGACCGCTGCCCGAGGGAGGCACATCGCACACGCCCAACCGCTTGGCGGCCCAGCGTTCATACAGCCCGATGGCGACATCGGCGCCGGCCATCGCGGTGAGGCATCCGATGCTCCCTGCCGCCAGGACCGACATGCCCGAAGCGTGCAGCAACATCATGGTGGAAAGCCCGCAGACCACGCAGGCCCCGGATCGAAGGAGCAAGCGGCGAATCAAGGACCAGCCACTTACCCCTGCTTTGTCGGCGCGCCATGCCTCGCCGGATATGCCGCCGACCAGGGACAGTACGATCACCATCCAGATCGGCATATCAATAAGCGCTTGCTGCTCGTTTGTCATACCATTTTCCTGTTTGGTATCGGTGTTATGGATCGAAGGCTACTTTCGCGTCCGCGCATGTATCGAACGTTCATCACATGTAATTGCTGATTTTTGGAGAGTTCACATGAACCCACTTGACCTACTCAGCGTTGTCATCGGCGCTATAAGTTTGTTGCTTACAGTCATTGGTGTGCCCGGTTTCGTATTGGCATGGGTACAGGCATCTGATGAAGCAAAAGAAAAATTCCGAAGCGTCTGGGCTTGGATACGGTGCAAGGTCTACAGAGGATGGGTATATGTCTCCTGCTTTGTGCTTGTCGCAACTGGCATCTGGAAAATGGTGAAGTTCGTCATCAGCAGCGAGCCGATGACACGACTCGATGTTTTTCTGCTCCTGATGAATTTCATGAGCCTGGGGGTCTTCACCGTAGCCTCGCTAGCCGTAATCGTCATGTTTCAGGTTGAGGACAAGAAACAAGCTCAGAAGCTGGTAACGCCTTAGCCCCTTAAAAGCAAAAACCCGGCGCAATGGCCGGGTTCAGTGTGGTGGTGTGTCCCGCTGCTTGCGGTCGCACCTATCGAAGATGGGTACTTTTTACAGGTGGATTCCGGTGGCAGCAAGGGAGTTTTAATGCCATGGCGCAATATGGGTGCGATACAGGTATGACGCAGGTGCGACGCAGGGACAACGCATTCTATCGGCTATCGCTTCTGGTGCCCTGTCTTACTTGTCCCACTATTCTAGATCGGAGTAGGACAGCTACAGACGCCTAAATACAGGGCTCTGCCCTACTGTCCTACCTTTATTACTTTTCTCTTGTGTATAGAGAGAAAGCTAAAAGCACGCGTGCGCGCCATGGGCGCGACTACTTGCCCGCTATGCTCATGTGTGCGTGGGGTGGGTAAAGGTTGGACAGTAGGACAGCCCAGCAACGGCGCGGCCTGCGCCTGTCCAACTGCGCCAAATGGCAGTCGGACAAAGCAGGACAGTAGGACAGAGGCACGCGGAGTGATCCCGAAGATCATGCAGCCTTCCCCATCAGCATGCCGGCTATGTGCAGGTGTGCCTCATGGAGCCGCTGGTAATAGGTATCCCGGCTGCATCCGCAGTGGGTGTACTTCTGCGACAAAAAACTTTCGTGGTTGCAGTAGTGCTCGCGTACGACAAGCGACAGCTGCGGCGGCAAGTGCTTGTTGACGATCAGCTCAATGTCGGCCGATTCATCCAGCAGCACCCGACTACCCCGCGTGCCGCGTATCAACTCCCCTTTGCACTCCATCAGCATGGCGATCATGTTGCCGCCACTCGGCCCACCAGCACTGTCCGGCACAGGCGAATGCAGATCCTGCGCCCACAGTTTAAGCATCTCATCGATTCGCTTAATCAAAGCAAGGCTCCTCGATCACCGCCTGCTGCAACGCAGACGCACGCCCCCAGCCCGCAGGCTTTTCATAGGCCCATGGCCGCACACCGCTTTTTGGCAGAGCAGGCATACGCCGCTTGCGCCAGCCCAGCCGGTGCATGATCGCCCCGACCCGCATCTGCTCGGGCTTGCCCCAATGTCCGAAGTCCAGCTTCAGCGCCTGGGTCAGGATCTCGTTGCCGGTAGCGGTCTCCCCGATCTGCGACTCTTCCATCCAGGCCAGGATTGGCCCCTCCCATTCATCCACCACGAAGCGCTCGTCTTGAGCCTCGGCGAACATCTTGGATTCCTCCTTATTCACCCACCAGATATCGCCCGCTTCAAAGCAGAACAGCGCCTCGGCCCACAGCTGGTCGCGGATCTCGCGCAGTTGCTCCAGATCGACCTTGTTGCAGAACACCGGCCAGTAACGACGGTTGCCCGTGGCGTCCTTGAGGTACTCCTCTTGGTTGGTGGTGCCCACGAAAACACACTGGCGTGGCACGTCATTCGTTCTGCGGCCGTAGCTCTCGCGGTAGGTGTCGGTGGACGCAGAGAAGAACTGTTTGGCCTTGGTGCTTTCAGCCTTGTTGAAACTGTCCAGCTCACCCAGCTCGACGATCCACTTGCCGCGAATCGCCTGGAAGCTGTCCTTGTCACCGAGGGCAAAAGGCGTATCCATGAACCACTCGCCACCGAGGACGCCCATGGCCGTGGACTTACCGGCGCCCTGCCCGCCTTCGAGGATCATCACCGAGTCTGCCTTGCAGCCTGGACGCATCACACGGGCAACCGCTGATATGAGCCAGCGCTTACCGACCTTGGCCGAGTACTCACTGGCCTGGACGCCCAGCACGTCGGTCAGCCAGGTTTCAATGCGTGGCACGCGATCCCATTCCAGCTTCTCCAGGTACTCACGCACCGGGTGGAAGGCGTGGTCGTGGGCAACAACGCTGACCGCCTCGATCACATGGGACGCTTTGACCCGCAGGTTGTATTGCTGCGCGAGCCACTTCATCACTCGCATGTCGTCGATGTCAGCCCAGTCGCCGGCACCGCCGCCGAAGGGCGCAGACCGCAGTTTGACGATCTTGGAGCTGAACACGCTGTAGCCGATGACACCGGCCCAGCGTTCGTCATTGCCCAGGATCAGCTCGACGTTTTGCATGTGCGCAATCAGCGAGCCGTTTTCGGTGCGGGCCAGTTGATCTTTCCAACCACCCGCTGCAGGAGGCTTGACCACCGCAAGCACCTGGCGGCGGACGGCCTCCAACCCCTCGGCGACGTGCAGGTCGTTGAAGTCGGTCCACTTGATCTCGCGCTCGCCGGAGAACATCGGGGCGACGACTTGACCGCCGACAACCAGCGCGGCGTTGTTGGCCTTCTCTTCGCCTGGGTTCCAAGGGTCACCGTTGGGGCGTTTGGTTTTCCAGTCGTCATCGCGACATATGATCAGCGGGCAGCCGGGAAAACGCTCGCGCATTGCCTTGGAGACAGGCAGCAGGTTGCCCGCGTCGAAGGCGATGGCGACAGTGAGCGAAGTCGCCATGTGCAGGCTTGCGCCTGTGGCGTAGCCCTCACACACCAGCACCGGTTCGCCGGGCTCGGGGTGGGGACCGATCAGGTGGAAAGCCCCCTCTTTTGACATACCGTGCGGCCAGTACTGTTTATCCCGACCGGTGTCTTCTTGCTTGACCGGGAAGATCACCTGCAGGCCGACGATCTGGTCACGGACGTTGCACATGGGCACCAAAAATGCGCCAGTACGTGGCGCATAGCGAACCTTGAAGCCAACGATCTGCTTTCGATCCAGATAGGCGCTCTTGCCCTTTTCTGGCATGCGCTTGAACAGGCCGGCAGCACGGTTGGCCGCTCGGCGTGATGCGTTGGCTGCAATCTCAGCGGCCTTACGCTTCGCATCTTCCTGGCGAGCGCGCATGACTTCGCGCTCCTCGGGGCTCATGCGTCCGGGTTTAACCTTGATCTTCTGCGTATCGCCAGAACGCCAGTCACCGAAGCTGCCGAAGATCAGCGTCTCGTTCTTTTCAGTGCGGTGTTCGTGGATGACATACCAGCCGTTTTTTTCTTTGCCTTTATCCTGGGTGGTTTTGCAGCGGGTGAGCTTGCCGAATACCAAGGGTTGAGCGGGTTCAAGACCATAGTCCGCGAACTGATTGATCACATCATCGAGCATAACGGGCAGCCCTCTGATCATCAGCGGTCTTGCACTCAATGCAGAGCGTGCAACCGGGCTGTGCCAAACGACGGGCCTCGGGGATGGGGCCATCGCATTCGTCACAGAACATCAGCGAATGCTGAGCCGTGTGGGGCATCAGCGCCAGGCGTGCAGCGACGGCCTGATCAATGCGCTCTTGCACCAGGTCATTTGCGAAGTCAGCGATATCAGCCACGTTCCACCCCACAAGTCGTCTGGTTGACGTAGCGGGCGCGGTTGTACATGCCCAACAATCCTTGGATGCCTCGAAACACCAACTGGCGTATCTCAGCCAGCTCACGGTCATCGACCTTGCCGTCGCCAATGTGCTTGGCCCAAGTTTCGGACAAATCGGCGACGTGCCGGAAAAACATGGCGATACCCGTGGTCAGGGTCTCAGGCATGTCGTTTGTGTACGCCTCAGCCAGTTCCTGCCAGATCGTGTCGCCGACAAGGGCATGCACCGCATCGAGAATGCGGCGATCCTTGGTCAGTTCGAGGATCTCGCCGAACTCCTGAATGTTGACGGTGTGCGAGGGATGGGTGGGAGACAATTTGTGCTGCAGCGTGGTGGCATTGCGACCGGTGGTGGCGGCGATTGCTGCGGCACCGCCGGGATAGTCCCGTGCGGCGTGGTACAGGGCTAATTCGAGCGTCAGTATTTCCTTTTGCGCTCGATCAACACAGCTTAAAGCTACTCGGCTCATGGCATTAATCCTACTAAGTTGCCAGTGCCCCGCGACGTGTAGTGGTGATACATTTGCCGCGTGGCTTGAAAGGGCCCAAACGCCGGCTAGATCTAGGGATCGAAACCGGCACCGTGCCGAGGCGAACAATCCGTTGCTCACCTCTGGCGCAACAGCTGCCTAATCTGTGGTGGAAAAGGCAGCAACCCAAGACAACCGTGTCTTGGCAGCGCGATAAAGGGAGGTGGTTTGCATGTGGTGTGCCCTCCTACCTTCGTCGCGACCCGACAGCACTGTGGTGGTGTGTGCCGGGAGGAACTGGGCGGCCCTTGGGTCGCCTTTTTTCTATCTACGCTGCAGCTTTCTGCGGGGCCGATGCGTTGAGCAACCAGGCAGCGTCAAACGCGTTGCCCTTTTGCTCTGCAGCAGTCGCTAAAAGTTTTGCGTAGTGGGTTTCACCGGTGTAATCGGTGCGTGGAAGGCTGGCAGCCAAGCGCCATTTATTGAGTGCTTGGTAACTCCTGTCACATACCTTGGCGGCGGCTCCGATGCCGCCTACTGCTTCAAATGCGAACGCGATGGCGTTCGGAAAATCTGCGGGGTCCAACATGGCAACCTCCATTTATCAACTCACGGTTGATATTAACATCAACTGACTATTGCGCAACCCCTGTGAGAGTATCAACTTATGGTTGATAAGAATGAGCTACGGGCAGCTTTCACGGCGCGCCTTCACGAAGCACTCGACGATGCCGGTGTACGCACCCGGGGACGTGGGGTGGATATTCATAAGCATTTGGTGAAGGTTGGGGCTGAAAAAAGCACTCAAGCTATAAGTAAGTGGCTGAATGGTGAATCCATTCCCGAGGCAGACAGCATGGTTGTGCTGTGTTCATGGCTGAAGGTGCGAAGGGAATGGTTGGAGTATGGCGTGCTGCCAAAAGAGCAGACTGGGGACAGTAATGTTCACCAGCTCAGCGTAGCGGGCGAGAGCAATGTCCGTGAAGTCACTCGGCGCTTTGGAAAAGTCCCTTTGATTTCTTGGGTCCAGGCCGGTGCATGGTGTGAGTCAAATTTTGAGCAGCATGATGGAGAGTCATGGCTATCCTGCCCCGTACCTATTAGCGAAAGCGGCTATGCGCTGAAGGTACTTGGTGACTCGATGACAAACCCGGGACCTGGCCGCAGCTATCCGACGGGCTGCATAATTTTCGTAGACCCAGAGGCTGAAACTAAAACAGGTGACAGAGTAATCGCCAGAGTGCCCCGTACAAATGAGGCCACCTTTAAGATTCTAGTGGAAGATGCCGGCCGGCAATTTTTAAGACCAATCAATCCGCAATATCCAATCATTGACATTACGGAAGAAACTCATATTTGCGGCAAGGTGGTCGGATCATTTATTCCGGAATAACTTTTTCGGCTCTCTCCATTCTATCGGATTGTAGCTTGGCGGCCATAATAGAAAGCCACTCGATACCTTCAGCTTCATACTTAAGCATTCCAGCCTCAAAATCAGCAGCATTCGCAGGTCGAAAAACCTCATGAATAAGTGCATATATCTGCACTGAACTTATGATACAGCGTCTAGCCAAATCTTCAGCCTTGCTCAAGGGCAAAATTACCTCACCTAAACTTGGCGATATAGCCCCATGAACTAGAGTAGATCGAACCTTGTACACATCACTTGCCGACTCGAACACTTTCCCTTCACCTTCGTATTCTAGATCCTTTAACACTCGTTGAATTCGGCTGGAAAACTTCTTCCTCATTCCCTGACATTGAACACCAAAATACAGGCGCTCGATAGCAGTTACATATTTAACTATTGCCGCCGCGTCAGAGCTTTCCGTCACAGCATCACCAAACCAGTTAATCGAATCGACCAGTCGAGCACTTAACTCCGTATGAGGAAAAAAACCATTAGAGACTTCAATCACATCACCAAGAAATCTTTTTACATATAGTCCATCATCTTTATTTAGATAGTCATACCAGTTAGTCGGTCCGTGGGGGGAAGCAACGCTGGAGCTGAGTGCGCATTCATACTCCTCGCCTTTTACAGACCAGATTCTTGCAGAATTAGAAGCCCCCCTCTCGGCCGTGCTTAGACGAAAACGATTAGTGTGCGTTGCACCAAACATAACTTTAACAACATTAAGGGCCGTCTGACATGCAAATACAGCTTGTTTATACGAGATCTCGAAATCGCATTGATTAATTTCAACACTAGCGATCCAAGGAAATTTCTGATAATAGTCTAATGCACGCCCCTCAAGAGAACTCACCAACTCACGTCTATCCTCATCAAACCAATCATACTTTTTAAAACTTTTTTGGCACCCGTCTAAAAAAACGCTCATTCGAATAAAGCTAACAGGCCCAACACTGAAGCTATCAGGACTATCACCTGTAAAAAAAATGCACGGAATATTGTGCACAATTTTTTTACATTTGGATTTCAATGCAGCAACAACAGCCTCCAAGTAAAGCTCTGCACCTGCTTTATCCAGCGCCACGCTATTAATCATGAACTGCTGTCTGAATTCATCTTTAACTACTTTCTTAGCAACATCAAATCCGACCTTCCCCTTCAGATCTGGAGAGAATTTCGCAATGACTTCACACAGCTCATTGAAATAGCTATCCCCTTCAAGCCCATATAACAAACCACCTCCTCGCGTAGATTCAATAGTACAAAAGCTAGCAAACTGATTCCCTTTCAAGTATCCCATTTTCTGATCAGTTGACATTTTATGGAATCGAACAAACTGCTTTTCTAGCTTTTTCAATAATCGCGCAGTTTGGCTTATAGCTTTGCCACGAGGCGTCGTAGCGTTAGGGTGACCAGATGGAGGTGACCGCTGACCCTTTTCCATGCATTTCTTTCCAAAAACCCGACGTCTCATACCTTTATCAAAAGGAATGACTGATTGATAGCGGATTGATCCACCCAAAAAAATATCAACCTTCAGTTGTTGACATAAAACAACCAATGGTTGATATTTTCCTCACTCTTCCACCACAGAGCGAGGCAACACCATGCACACCACAGCTACCCTGCACGTCCACCCGGCCGCTGCTAACCCTTCCCGCATCTTTGAAATCCGCCGCCTAGCGCAAGACCTCGGCTGCACATTCATCGCGTCCAAACCTAAGCCGAAAGAACGCAACGCGCCCTGCCCGTTCGATCCAAACGGCGGAGGGCACGCGGCATGAGCAAGTACAAACTCGACAACCGAACCCTGGCCCTGCTCAAGGCACAGGTAAACCTAACCGAAACCTTCAACCACCTGCTGCGCGCCGAAGTTCAGCGTGAGGCCCTAGCCTTCCGCCTGAAAGTCGAGCGCCGCAAAGCCGACACTCACTTCACTGTTGAACTGGGAAGCGAACGCCACACGCTGACACTGACCAACAGCAAGAAGATGCATCTTAAGCTTGCGGACTTCATCGAGGAGATCGTCAACGGACCAGCGAGTCCAAGCGATCCGTCGTCTGTGCCGCACGCTGATCGCCGCTACGGCGTCTTCGAAATTGAACACAAGCAGCGTGTATTCGACCTGGTGCAAACCGGCGGCGCGCTGAGCCTCGACATGGGTTTTGAGCAACCTATTAACCTGGCAATCCATCGCAACAAAACCCGCACCGGCATCACCACCATCATGAGCATCGGCGTCAAGAAGCCATTCAGTAAGTGCTTCACGGTGTGCGGCAGTGACGTGGAGATCTACTCCATGGTGGCCGAATCCATCACTCACCTGGCAGCCGTGGCGACTCCCGCCGCGCATGCAGCCTAGGAGGTCGCGATGGAACGTAGCCTGGAAAAGGCCGCCAAGTACTTCGGCCTCACCCGCCCCAAACTGATCGCGCTGATGCGTGACAAGGGCTTGCTCACTGACCGCAACCTCCCGGCGTTTCCTGTACGTGACCGGGAGTACCTGCGGATCAAGAACGGCAACTGGTACCACGAGACGGCTGGAATGCAATACAGCCAGTCGACGAAGGTCCGGCAAGCCGGCATGCCCTGGTTGGCAAGTCAGCTGGGCCTCGAACTGCCAGCCATACCGGCAGACAACCATGACGTGGCCTAGGGAGTACGCCCGCCAGATCGTCGCCATGCACACACGCGAGGAGCGCAATGCCGCGCTCCTCGAAGTGCCGGAGCATCTGCGGGAGCTGACCAAACGCCATTGCCTGAATGCCTGGCACCATCCAAAACGGAAAAAACTCAATGAACCATGACCTTTTAGATTACCTGCTGAAAACCCTACTTGAATTGCCTCACTCAGAGCGCGCCCCAAAAAAAGTTAGGAGCGCCCTACAACTTGCGGTTGAAGTGGCAGGCATAAATAAAATCGATCAAACCTCCGACGCACAACCGATGACGGCGAGCGGAGCGAAAGATCCAAGTTGCATCCTCGTTCGCATGAGTGACGTTACAAAGATTGTCGGCTTGGCTCGTCCAACAATCTACAAGCTACTCAGGAACCCCGAAAGCAAGTTTCCGCGTCCAGTCAAGCTAACCGAAGCTACCGGCAAGAGCGCCCCAGTAGCATGGGTTCTTTCGGAGGTTCAGGACTGGACGCGAACACGCGTCCGGCGGTGAAACGAAATATAGATTGATCGGGAGTTTATGGAGATGACCACCAACCAGCCTCCGCTAAGGCTGCTACACGCACCGGATAGCGCAACCGTAGAAATGCTGCACCAACTCTTCGGCGACGTGCTTATCCCATTGGAAAAGTTGCGCGTGCACTACTTCAAGAACCTCAATGAAAAGACCTTCACCGAGGCGATCAACAGCGGCCGGATTCAACTGCCGGTGACCACGCTGGATCACAGTGTGAAAGCGTTGCGGTACGCGCACATCAAGCACGTCGCGGCACTGATCGACATCCGCGCCTACAGAGCAGACGAGGACATGCCGCGACAGCAAAACGATTTAACCGAGCAGGACCAGTAACCCCAACGGCTGCCACCACCAGCCAACGTAACTACCAGGAGCACACCACATGACTGCAATTCAAATCTGCGCATTGATCGGCATCGTAATCGCCGCCGGCATCCTCTATTGGGTCGGCTACCGAGGCGGCCTCACCGACGGCAAAAATGATGGCTACGACGAAGGCTATGCCGAGGGGTACGTCTCGGGCAGGGAGGAGGCTTCAGCTGCATACGCGACCTCTCTCAAAAAGATGTCAGATCAATGCAAGCGCACCGAACTCCTATTGAGCCGGGAACCGCAAGACCGTTACACCCTTCTCGCCATTGCCGAAAAGCTGAAACTCGCCGCAGACACCTTCCGCGCCGTCAGATCCGAAACCCAAACAACTCAGGCGCTAGCCCTACGTGACAAGGCACTGAATATGGCTGCGCTGATGGATCGCTTCGAGTTGAAAGGGGATGCAGCATGAGCCGAGCCATCCCAATGCTGCGCCTGACACCCCAAGCCGCCGGCACATTGCAGCAGCAACACGCCAAGGCCACCAAGGAACTGCGCGCTCTGACCCGCTACAGCAAAGAGCTCGACCGCCAGTTGAAAGCCCTGATCGGCTATGAAGCTCTGCGCCAATTGCACAAAGCAACTGACAACGCCTTGCTGATGGCCGACCTGGTGAGGGAAGCCGCATGAACTGGATCCTCACCTCCACCAGCAAGCGCTTCGACTTGTTCGAGCCTGACGCCGGCATGATCGACCCACGCGATATCTCGCACGCACTGGCCCACCTGTGCCGATTCAACGGCCACACCCGCGAGTTCTACAGCGTGGCCCAACACAGTTGCATCGTTGCCGAGCTGGTGCCGGAAGAGCACAAACTCGCGGCCCTACTTCACGACGCCGCCGAGGCGTACGTGGGTGACATGACGCGGCCACTCAAGCAGTGGATTAGCGCCTACCAGCACTTTGAGGATTGTATCTGGTGGCGAGTGTGCGAACGGTTCGACATCGCCCCAGAACTCCCCGCGTGCATATACAAGGCCGACTTGATTGCACTTGCTACCGAACGCCGCGACCTCATGCCAACCGATCCGGCTATCTGGGATTGCTTGGTCGGCATCGAACCCATGGTTGAAACCATCCGCCCATGGCCTGCCGCCGAAGCCCGGCTCACCTACCACCAGCGGCTGATGGACCAACTCGCAATCGAACATCGGAGGAAAGCGGCATGAAGAACCAACAGGACAACACCGGCGCCCTGCCCGCTTTGCTCCACATTGCAGGTAGCGTCGACACGCTAGAAACAAACAGCCTCTGCTGCGTAGCAGCAGGCATTATTGCTCCTTCCAGCGACACCGCCGAGGCACTTATACCCCACGAAAAGCTGCGCGGGGCAGCGCGCGCTGATGCAACGCTAAACGCTCAGAAACGCCCGCTCGCGCAGCCTGTCGTGGGGTATACGACCCGTTCACAGCCCAAAGCCCTAGAGGCTGAAATCCTCTCGGACGATGAACTGGCCGACCTAACCGGCTATAAGCAGCGAGCCCACCAACGAAAGTGGCTAATCGACCGCAACTGGGTATTCATCAAGAGCCGTGGGGGTCGCCCTTTAGTCGGGCGCATGTACGCTCGCATGAAGCTAGGCATGAGCAATCCAGTACTAATTGAGCAAAGCCCCCCACCTACGCGGCCAGTTTGGACGCCTGACTTCTCCAGGGTGAACTGAGATGCGGCCTCGAAACACAGAAAATAGGGACTTGCCTCCGGGAATGGTCCGCCGTAAACGTCCTCGTAAGAACGGTAAAGTATGGGTCGGTTACTACTACAAAGACTCGACGGGAAAAGAAATCCCGCTTGGCGGCGACCTGAATAAAGCCCGATTGAAGTGGGCAGAGCTTGAGGCCAAGGAAAAGCCAGCAGATCTGACCATAATGCAGGGTATATTTGATCGATACGTCCGCGACGTCATTCCGAAAAAAGGCGAGCGTACCCAGAAAGACAACCTGGCCGAACTAAAACAGCTACGTCCCACATTCGATGGGGCTCCCATAGACTCCATCACGCCGGCAAATATCGCCGGGTATCGCGACGCACGCACCGCCAAGGTCAGGGCTAACAGGGAAATTGCTCTTCTGTCTCACGTGTTCAATATGGCTCGCGAGTGGGGCCTCACCGAGCGGGAGAATCCTTGCCAAGGCGTCAGGAAGAACAAGGAGGTTCCACGCGACTACTACGCCAATGCGGTGGTTTGGGACGCAGTTTACGGTATGGCGGGCCCCGAACTTAAGGAAGCCATGGACCTGGCCTACCTGACAGGCCAGAGGCCGGCCGACGTAATCATCATGCGTAGTGACGACACAGAGGGCGATTACTTCCTAGTCACTCAAGGTAAAACTGGGCAGAAACTCAGAATTTTGATGCAAACAGAATCTGGAGAAAACAGTCTCGGGAAATTGGTTAGAGAGATAACCGAAAGGAATGCCAATCACCCGTCCAAGTACCTACTCATCAACAAGCACGGTAAAAGGATGACGAAAGGTATGTTGCGCCTACGCTGGGACAAGGCAAGGGAAAAGGCGCAGCAGAATGCGCTGGATCAGGGCGACCCTATGCTCGCAGCAAAGATTGGAGGGTTTCAGTTTCGTGACATCAGACCCAAGGCGGCTTCGGAAATCATCGATATTGGCGACGCAAGCCTACTGCTGGGACATAGCAAGCAGGAGATCACCAAACGGGTATACAGGAGGATTGGCGCCACTGCCAAACCATCAAAATAGGCAAAGTTTCGGAACGCCTACCCGAAAGTTTCGGAACGCCTCTCAAAAACCGTCGCGCTCCACCCAAACCCCAGAAACACAAAAGCCCCGCATTCGCGGGGCTTTCGTTTGAATCTTGGCGGGAAACCAGGGATTCGAACCCTGGAGACGCTATTAACGTCCGCCGGTTTTCAAGACCGGTGCATTCAACCACTCTGCCAATTTCCCTTGTGCATCACAGGATTATAGTAGCTCATCCCGTGTCAGCGGGCGCCATAATACCCGAATGAAACACACTGTCAAACTCTCTGCATCGCTTGTTACAGAGCGTCTGTTATGATCTTTGCGACTGAACGTTTCAAAACTGAAGGAGTGTCGCCATGCGCGAACAGAATTACGCAGTGAATGGCAACGCGCAGGCTGAGCAGCTTGAAGTCAGCCGCGTGTTGCGCAATACGTACGGCTTGCTCGCCTTGACGCTCGCATTCAGCGGCGTGATGGCGTATGTGGCCCAACAGATGCGCGTTGGTTATCCGAATATCTTTGTCGTGCTGATCGGCTTCTATGGTCTGTTCTTCCTGACCAACAAGCTGCGCGATTCGGCCTGGGGCCTGGTGTCGGCGTTTGCCTTGACCGGTTTCATGGGCTTTATCCTCGGCCCGATCCTCAACCGTTACCTCGGCATGGCCGGCGGTGCGGAAGTGGTCAGTTCGGCGTTTGCCATGACGGCGCTGGTATTTGGTGGCCTGTCGGCCTACGTGCTTATCAGCCGTAAGGACATGAGCTTCCTGGGTGGCTTCATCACCGCAGGCTTCTTCGTGTTGCTGGCGGCGGTGGTGGCCAGCATGTTCTTCCAGATCAGCGGCCTGCAACTGGCGATCAGCGCAGGTTTTGTGCTGTTTTCCTCGGTGTGCATCCTGTTCCAGACCAGCGCCATCATCCACGGTGGTGAGCGTAACTACATCATGGCCACCATCAGCCTGTATGTATCGATCTACAACCTGTTTATCAGCCTGTTGCAGATCTTCGGCATCATGAGCCGCGACGACTGATCAACCAGCGCAATAAAAAATGCCCCGTATCGCAAGATACGGGGCATTTTCATTTCCAGGCCTGAAAGATCAGTACTGGTTGGGTTCCATCTCCAGCTCAACCTTGAAACGCTTGAAGATATCCTGCTGGATACGTAACGCCAGGTTGGCAATCTCGCGCCCTGTGGCTGCCCCGTAGTTGACCAGCACCAGCGCCTGCAGCTTATGCACGCCCGCATCGCCGTCTCGAAAGCCCTTCCACCCTGCCTTGTCGATCAGCCAGCCGGCGGCGAGTTTCATTTGCCCGTCGGCCTGAGGGTATGCGACCAAGTCCGGGTATTGGCTTTGCAGTTCGGCAGCGAGGGCCTGGGACACCAGTGGGTTCTTGAAGAAGCTGCCGGCATTGCCCAACTCTGCCGGGTCCGGCAGTTTCTCGCGGCGAATGCTGCAAATCGCCCGGCTCACATCGCTTGGTGTAGCGTGGGTGATGCCCTGCGCGGTCAGGCGCTGTTGCACCGGGCCGTAGTCGAGTTTCAGGTGATTGGTGCGGCTGAGGGCAAAGCGTACCCGCAGGATCAACCACCGCCCGACCTCATGCTTGAACAGGCTGTCACGGTAAGCAAAGTTGCATTCGTCCAGGCTGAAATCCCGCAGTTCGCCCGTCTGGCGATCCAGGGCGGTGAGGCCGGCGAAGACATCCTTGATCTCCACGCCATAGGCCCCGATGTTCTGCATGGGTGCGGCGCCGACGGTGCCGGGGATCAGGCTGAGGTTTTCCAGGCCGCAGAAGCCGTGTTCAAGGGTCCACAAAACGAACGGGTGCCAGGCTTCGCCCGCTTCGGCTTCGACCAGCACGCGCACGCCATCGTCGTGCAGCACGCGAATGCCTTCTGTTGCCATGCGCAACACCAACGCCGGGACATCCTGGGTCAACAGCAAATTGCTGCCGCCACCGATCACCAGCAACGGTACCGCGTGTGCAGCGGCATAGGCGATGGCTTCGCGAACCTCGGCATCGCTGTGGGCCTCGGCAAATAATTGAGCGCGCACATCAATGCCAAAGCTGTTGAATGGCTTGAGCGATACCTGCGCAAGCACTTGCAAGGTCATAACCGCCCCTTCAATTCGATCACCAATAAATCACAGGCGCGCTCGATCAGGTCCAGGACCCGCTCGAAACCTTGTTCACCTTCGTAGTAAGGGTCTGGCACTTCATCCACTTCGCCGTCAAAGCGGCGCAGGAACAAATCCAGTTCCGCCTTGCCCTGCCCCGGCTGCATGGCCTTGAGGTTGCTGTGATCCATGGCCAGGATCAGGTCATAGCGCGCAAAGTCGGCGCGGCTAACCTGCTGGGCACGCTGGGATGACAGGTCGTAACCACGCCCCAGTGCCGCACGCTGGCTGCGCTGATCCGGCGGGTTGCCGATATGCCATTCACCGGTGCCGGCAGACGCTACCTCGATCTGGCCGGCCAAGCCCGCCTCGCGCAATTTATGGCGCAGGACGCCTTCAGCGGTTGGCGAGCGGCAGATATTGCCCAGGCATACAAACAGAACTTCCATCAGGCGCCCAGCAGGCGACGGACGCGTTCGAGATCTTCCTGAGTGTCGACACCCGCCGGCGGCGCTTCCAACGCATCGCCCACATGGATGCGCACGCCGTGCCACAGGGCACGCAGTTGTTCCAGGGATTCGGTGTTTTCCAGCCAGCACGGGCCCCAGCTGACAAAATCATGCAGGAAACCCGCGCGGTAGGCGTAGATGCCGATATGGCGGCGATACGGCACGCCTTCCGGCAACACGTCGCGACTCCTGGCAAAGGCATCCCGCGCCCACGGCAAGGTAGAGCGACTGAAGGTCAGTGCCAGGCCGTTGATGTCGCTGACCACTTTCACCACGTTCGGGTTGAACAGCGTCTCGATGTCTTCGATCGGTTCGGCCAGGGTCGCCATACGCGCCTCGCCATGGGCCGCGAGGTTGGCGGCGACCTGGTCGATGACACCCGGCGGTATCAATGGCTCGTCACCTTGCACGTTGACCACGATGGCGTCGGGCGCCAGGCCAAGCTTGGTCGCCACCTCGGCCAGACGATCAGTGCCGGAGTTATGGTCTTCGCGGGTCAGGACGGCTTCGGCACCGAACCCTTTGCACGCCTCGATGATACGCGGGTCATCGGTGGCCACCACTACCCGCTCGGCGCTGCTCTTGCACGCTTGTTCCCACACCAGCTGGATCATCGGCTTGGTGCCGATCATTTGCAGCGGTTTGCCCGGCAGGCGCGTCGAGGCATAGCGCGAGGGAATGACGACGGTAAAGGCGGTGGTCATTTATCCAGGCGCTCATCGGTGGTCAGGGTACGGGCTTCGCTTTCAAGCATCACCGGGATGCCATCACGTATCGGGTAAGCCAGGCCGGCACCTTTGCTGATCAGCTCGGTTTTGTCGGCGCTGAGCTTGAGCGGGCCTTTGCAGATCGGGCAAGCGAGGATGTCGAGCAGTTTGGTGTCCATGAGTGATTCCTGGAAAGAAGCGTTAAGGCAATAGACGGTTGGGCAGCAGACGCATCAGCTGCGTGTCGAACCAGGCGACAAACGCCGGCGACGGCACCGCATCCACCGCAAGGTACCACCAGTCGGGCTGGGCAAAGGCGCGGCACTTCACCGCGTCCTTTTCGGTCATGACCAGCGGCAATGACGGGGTAAAATTCAAGACCTCGGCGCTGTAGGGCGCGTGGTCGGCAAAAGCATGGGGCAGCGGCTGCCAGTGTAGCGTTTCAAGGGTATTGAAGAAACGTTGCGGATTGCCGATACCGGCGACCGCATGCACCTGTTGGCCCGGCGCAAAGTGCGTGACGGGCTGGCGCTCGCCGCTGTGCAGGTTGACCAGCGCGGTGGGCTGCAGCCGGAAGGCAAAACCATCCTTACGGTCCGAACCGGCACCGTTATAGAGCAACGCATCCACACTTTGCAGGCGCTCCACCGGCTCGCGCAACGGCCCGGCCGGCAGGCAGCGACGATTGCCGAGGCCACGGGCAGCGTCGATCAGCACCAGCTCGAGATCGCGGGCCAGGCGGTAATGCTGCAGGCCGTCGTCGGAGAGGATCAGGTCCAGGGGTTCACTGGCCAAGAGGGCCTTTACCGCGCGGCTGCGATCGGGGTCGATCATCAGCGCTACGCCGCTGCGCTGCACGATCAGCAAGGGCTCGTCGCCGGCCACCTCGGCACTGTGGCTGGCCTCGACCCGCCACGGCAACTGCGGCGGCTTGGCACCGTAGCCACGGCTGACCACGCCCACGCGCAAACCGCTACGACGGCAATGCTCGATCAACCACAGGATCAGCGGCGTCTTGCCGGTGCCTCCCACGGTGATATTGCCGACCACCACCACCGGCACCGGCGATTGATAAATCTCGCCCTCACCTGCCACGAAGCGCGCACGCTTGCGTTGCACCACCCGGCGATACAGTGACTCCAGCGGCCGCAACAGCACCAATGCCGGATGGCCCTCGTACCAGGCCTTGAGCAAACGATCGGAAATGGCCATCAGGGCGGGCTCGCCGCCTCGACGGTGGTCATGCGCAAATGGCTGAAGCCGAGCTTGCCGGCCGCGTCCATGGCGGTGATCACCGCTTGGTGCTGGGTCTTGCCATCAGCACTGATCGACAGCGGTAGCCGGGTGTCGCCACCGGACTCTTTCTGCAAGGCCTCCATCAGGCTGGCGAGATCGTTTTTCTGCAGCAATTGGTTATTCACTGAAAATACGCCGTCTGCGCTGATGGCAATATCCAGTTGCTTGACCTGCTGGTCTTCGGCAGGTGAACCGCTCACCGCCTCCGGCAAGTCGACACGCAGCTGGGTTTCCCGGGTGAAGGTGGTGGTCACGACAAAGAACAGCAGCAGGATGAACACCACGTCGATCAATGACGCGAGGTTGATATCGACATTTTCCCGTTGCTTGCGGCGAAATTTCACGCTTTGCCCTCGACCAGATCTACGTCACGATCGCCCTGCACCACTTCCACCAGCTTGATGGCCTCCTGTTCCATGCCAACCACCAGTTCGTCGATGCGACGCTGCAGGAAGCGGTGGAAGAACACCGAAGGAATCCCCACCATCAGGCCGGCGGCGGTGGTGATCAATGCCTTGGAAATCCCCCCGGCCAATACTGCCGCGTTGGTGGTCATGCCCGAGCCCATGAACGAGCTGAAGATATCGATCATGCCCAGTACCGTGCCGAGCAAACCGAGCAGCGGTGCCATGGCGGCAATGGTGCCGAGGGCATTGATGTAGCGCTCCAGTTCATGGATAACCCGGGCAGCCGCTTCTTCGATGCACTCTTTCATGATCTCGCGACCATGCTTGGAGTTGGCCAGGCCGGCAGCGAGGATTTCACCCAGCGGCGAATTGGCGCGCAGCTCCTTGAGTTTTTGCTTGTCGAGCTGTTTGTTCTTGATCCAGCCCCAGACCTGCCCCAGCAGGTGTTCAGGGGTTACGCGACTGGCGCGCAGGGTCCACAGGCGTTCGGCGACGATGCCGAGTGCGGCGATGGAGCTCAGAATGATCGGCAACATCATCCAGCCGCCGGATTTGACCAATTCCCACACAGTGAATGTCCCCTCGAAAAAGTGCGCCACTTTACCATATAGGTTCGGCAGCGGGGTTCGTCGGCAACAGGCCCGCCTGTCGCGCCCCTGAGTCTTTGGTAACGCTGGGTTACGGTAACGGTTCGCGCCAGAAACGACGTTGACTGCGCGCAACCGTTGGTGGCGTGAATGCCCCCAGGCGCAGCCGTACAGCGCCTTGCTCGGCACTGTCATATACCCGGCTACCCAGCGCCTGATAGCGCTCCAGCACCTGCGGATGCGGATGGCCGAACGCGTTGCCGCGCCCCCGGGAAATCAGCACCGCGGTTGGCGCCAGCCGCTGCAGGAAAGGCCAGGACGAAGAACTGCGGCTGCCATGGTGCGGGGCTTGCAGCCAGTCGGTCGGAACCGCCAGCGGCGAGGCCAGAAATGCTTGCTCGGCGGCGCGATCGATATCACCGGTGAGCAGCAAGCGTTCACCGTTGGCCTGGACCTGCAATACACAGGATTTCGGATTGCCCTCGATAGCACCAGGCCATTGCCACAGTTCGAATGCCACGCCGTCCCACTCCCAATGTTCACCGCTCCTGCAGGGTTGCGTAGCAAGAAACGCTGGCAGCCCTTCGGTTTCACCGCCTACCACACGCTTGATGGGCAGGCCACGGGCCACCGCCGCGGCACCGCCGGCATGATCGGCATCGGCATGACTGAGCAGCATCATGTCCAACTGCCCTACCCCGAGCTTCTGCAACGACGGCAAGACCACGCGCGCGCCCAGATCGGCAGGCCCCGAGCGCGGCCCGGCATCGTAGAGCAAGGTGTGATGGCGGGTACGCAGGATCAGTGCCTGGCCCTGGCCGACATCCAGTTGCAACACCTCCACCTGGCCATGGGGCACCCCATCCCTGGGTGGAAACACTGCCACCAACAGCATGGGCCAACCCAGCACTCGGAATGGCAGCCCCTTGGGCAACAACACAATCACTGCGCCCGCCAGGCTCACCAGCCAATACCTCAAAGGTACCTCAGCCGGTACCCAGGCCGGCAGTTGTGCAGCGAGCAGCGCCAGGCCCTTGAACAATCCGTCCAGTGCGCCACCGGCCAGCCACAACACGCCCTCGCCGACCAACGGCACCCACAGCAGCGCCGTGCCCAGCAGCGCCAAAGGCAGTACTACCAGGCTGATCCAGGGCACGGCGACCAGATTGGCCACGGGGGCACTGAGGCTGATGGGCAACCCCAACACCAGCAGGACCGGAAACAAGCCAATTGCGATCAACCACTGTGGACGGGTCCAGATTTGCCAGACGCTCCACGGCCCCAGGCGCCCGCTGAATGCCCACACCAACACCGCGACCGCCGCAAACGACAACCAGAACCCCGGCTGTAGACTGGCCAAGGGCTCGATGAGCAACACGCCATTCAATGCGAGCAACAACGGCCACCACACCCCCAAATGGCGAAAACGCAAACGCCACAGCAGCACCAGGCCCACCATCACACAAGCCCGCTGCACCGGCACGCCGAACCCTGCCAGCAGGCCATAGCCCAACGCCCCGGCAAACGCCAAGCCGCACGCCCATGGCAGCCATGGCCAGCCTCGCGGCCAGCAGCCATAGCGCGCCAACATAGAGATCAAGCCGTAGATCAACCCCGCCAACAAACCAATGTGCTGTCCGGAAATCACCAGCAGATGCACCGTGCCGGTGTTCTGCAACACCTGCCAATCCTCAGGTGCAAGCCCGGAACCGTCGCCCAGCACCAACGCCGCCAGGCCCGCCTCGCGGCCGTGCGCTTCCACGGCCATCAGGCGCTGGCGAACGGCATCGCGCCAGGCATTGCGCGCCGGCGCCAGGCGCTCACCATCCTTCACCGTCGCGCTGGCGCCGATACGCTGGGCCAGCAGCCAGGCTTCGTGGTCAAAGCCATGAAAATTGAGCAGGCCGGCGGGCCGCTTGAGCGTCAGTGCCAGACGCCAGTACTCGCCGCTGTTTACGGTCGGCCCGCCGTGCCAGGACACCCGAATACGTTTGGGCAGCCGTGCATTGCGCGCCCGACTGTCGGCCAACTCGAATCGCACGCCCGTGCCGGTCTGCTGCGGCAAGCCGATGACACGCCCTTGTACCCAGCGCGTCTGCCCGTCCAGCGCCGGTTGCAATCGATCATCCAGCGCCCACTGTGCGCTGATGCAGGCCCAACTCAGGCCGACCAGAAAAAACGCCACAGGATAGGTACGAAAAGGCAGCAGCATCAAGGCCAGTATCAGCATAGCCAGCAACCCGGCGCCAGACGGCAATGCGGGTAACCAGCGCAATACCAGCAACCCCAGCGCCAGCGCGAACATCCCTGTTTTCATGAATCATCCTTTTCCAGTGATCCATTCAGTCTTAGCCGGCTGACCGAGAGCGCCTATGATGTTTTGTCACAAAGTCTGAATTTTCTGTTTATAGAATCCGGGCATACTTGCCCTTCAAATTGACCTGGACCCCTTATGCCCCGGCGCTTATTCAAACGGTACATGCCCGATCCCAGCAGCATCAGGGAACACAAGTCATTACAGTTTCTTGGCACCCTGCTGCATGATCCGAACCTCTGGCACCTGAACCGGCATTCGGTGGCTCGCGCCATGGCGGTGGGTTTATTCGCGGCGTTTATACCGATTCCGTTGCAGATGCTGCTTGCGGCGATCCTGGCGATCACCGTGCGCGGCAATATGCCGATAGCGGTCAGCCTGGTGTGGCTGACCAATCCGGTCACCATGCCGGTGGTATTCGTCTGTACCTACCTGACCGGCGCCTGGCTGATGAATGTGCCGCCACGCAGCCTACCTGACGATTTGACATGGGAATGGATCAGCGGCCAGTTGAGCACGCTCTGGCAACCGTTTCTGCTGGGTTCGGTGGTATTGGGGCTGGTGCTGGGGGCGCTGGCTTATTGCTTGACCATGGCCTACTGGCGCTGGTGGGTCGCGCACCAGTGGAAGAAACGCAAGCTGCGTCGCCGTTGACGGTTAACGGGCCGGCAAGCGTATATGCACGCGCAAACCCGGACCGCAGTTCTGCGCCCATAAGCGCCCACCCTGACGCTGCACGGCGTTGCGGGCAATGCTCAAGCCCAGGCCGAACCCGCCATCGCCGGGCCGCGAGCCGTCCAACCGGGTAAAGGGCGCGAAGATAGTTTCCAAATCCTGCTCATCAATACCGCCGCCCTGGTCCTGTAGCCAGATATGCCAATAGTCTCCTTCGCGGCAGCCGTCGAGTAGCACGGTACCCTCGGCTGGCGAGTGGCGTATGGCGTTGCGCAGGATATTCTCCAGAGCCTGGGCCAGTGCATTCAGGTTGCCGCGCACCCAACTGTCCGGCGGTAATAAGCACGGCAAGCGCGACGCCGGCCAGTGGCTTTCGAAACAGGCGTTTTCCCGCAACATGTCCCACAGCGCCTGGAGCTGAATGTCTTCCTGGGGCAGCGGCGCTGTTTCACTGTCGAGCCAGGCCAGTTGCAGGCTGTCTTCCACCAGGCGCTGCATGGCGTCGATTTCCCGACCCAGGCGCTCACGCAGCCTGGCCGGGTCTTGCTCGCTGTCGCAAGCCACCCGCAGGCGACTCAAAGGCGTGCGCAATTCATGGGACATGTCGCGCAGCAACTGCTGTTGCAAGCGCACCGTACCCTGCAAGCGTTCAGACATATGGTCAAAGGCGCGCCCCAGCTCCCCGAGCTCATCCTGTCGACTGGTCGCATCCCGGGACATCCGCGTATTCAATTGATCCGCACGCCAGGCATTGGCCTGCTCGCGCAATTGATTGAGGGGCATGATCAGCAGCCGATAGAGGCCGATGCACAGCAACAAGGTAAACAGGCCCGGGATGACGCCATTGGTCACCACCCGCCAGAACAGTTGATAACGCCCCGGCATAAAGCGCTGCGGCAACTCGATCACCAGCGACCCCATCCCAGGATCAACCGGAAACGGCACCTTCATCCACGGCAATCCGATGACATGTCGGCTGACCGGCCAATCCAGCCCGCGCAAGAAGGTCAGGCGCTGGCTTTCCTTGTCGCTGAGCGGCGTGCTGCCCAGGGATTGCAAATCGTTGCCGATCACACCCACCCAGGTGGTTTCACGCTTGGCCATCAGTTGCAACCAGGCATCCACGCCGGCGCGGCCTTGTGTACTCCACGCCAGTTCGGCACCTGCAGCGTAACCGCTGAGGATCTCCCGCGACTTGTCGGACAGGTAAGCACTCTGCTGCTCCATGTAGCGGCCCCACGACCAACTGAGCCAAATCATCAGCAAACAGAAGGCGATCAACAGGCAGGCCAGCTTCCAGAACAATGAGTGTTTGCCAGGCAGCCGCTCAAAGCCCTTCATCATGACCGCTCAGCACATAGCCCTTGCCCCACACTGTACGCACTTCACGCTCGGCGTAGCCGATGGCCTTGAGTTTGCGGCGAATCTGACTGACGTGCATGTCGAGGCTGCGGTCATGGGGTGCATAACCGCGCTGCAGCACGTGTTGATACAGGAAGGCTTTGCTGAGCACTTCTTCAACATTGCGCTGCAGGGTTTCCAGCAGCCGGTATTCGCTGCGCGTCAACCCGGCCCAGTGTTGCTGGCAGGCCACATCACAGCGCTCATCGTCAAACTGCAACACCCGGGCATCCTCACGCATCACCGGGCGCGGCGGCTCGGGTCGGCGATCCAGGGCCACGCGGCGCAGGATGGCTTCAATGCGCACACGCAGCTCTACCATGCTGAACGGTTTGGGCAGGTAGTCGTCCGCCCCCAGGCGAAAACCGCTGATGCGATCGGCTTCAGCGCCCAGGGCCGACATCAGGATCACCGGCATGGCATGGCTCTTGCGCAAATGGGTGAGGATCGACAAGCCGTCGAGCCCCGGCAGCAGGATGTCCATCAACACCAGGTCGAACGCCTGCTCGCAAGCCATTTGCAGGCCCTGCTGGCCGTTGCGGCACCACGTCACCTGAAAACCACTGCGGCCAAGTTGCTCATGCACGTAGGCACCCAGCACAGGGTCATCTTCGATGGTCAGGATTGTGGGTAGGCCAACTGCTGCGGGAGTCATTAGCGTCTGCAAGTCATTCTCAATCACTGATTATTCAAGATTAAACGTTCACAGGCAATCGCCACCCGGCGCCGAATGGCCCGAAGATTGCCGCATGTCATTAATTTGCAAGATTCCAGGCCGTGCAAATGGCTACACTGCGCAGGTGGCGCGGGCCGGATGCCTGTGTGGATAATGGATAACAACGTGGTAGCAGGAGAGTGGCGTGCTTAGAAGAATGGGGATAAAAGGCCGCGTACTGTTGCTGACCTTATTACCGACCAGCCTGATGGCTCTGTTGTTGGGAGGCTATTTCACCTGGATGCAACTTTCGGAGTTGCAGAGCCAGTTGCTGCAGCGCGGCGAAATGATTGCCGAGCAATTGGCGCCATTGGTAGCGCCGGCCCTGGGCCACAAGAACGCCGAGCTGCTGGAGCGCATCGCCACCCAGTCCCTGGAGCAACCGGACGTGCGCGCAGTGTCGTTCCTGGCGCCAGACCGTTCGTCCCTGGCCCACGCCGGCCCGACCATGCTCAACCCACCACCCACCGGCAACAGTTCGCGCCTGTTGCAGCGCACCGGCAACGATGCCACCCGCTATCTGCTGCCGGTATTCGGCCGTCATCGCAACCTCGCCGGCGACGTGATCCCGGATGAGGCAGACCGCCTGCTGGGCTGGGTCGAAGTGGAGCTGTCCCACAATGGCATGTTGCTGCGCGGCTACCGCAGCCTGTTCGCCAGCCTGTTGTTGATCGCCATCGGCCTGATGTTCACCGCAGCGCTCGCCCTGCGGATCAGCCGCACCATCAATTCGCCGATTGGCCAGATCAAGCAAGCCGTGGCCCAGCTCAAGGACGGCAACCTGGAAACACGCCTGCCGCCCCTGGGCAGCCAGGAACTGGACCAGCTCGCATCGGGCATCAACCGCATGGCCGAAACCCTGCAAAACGCCCAGGAAGAACTGCAACACAGCATCGACCAGGCCACCGAGGACGTACGCCAGAACCTGGAGACCATCGAGATCCAGAACATCGAGCTGGACCTGGCGCGCAAGGAGGCCCTGGAGGCCAGTCGCATCAAGTCCGAGTTCCTGGCCAATATGAGCCATGAGATCCGCACGCCGCTCAACGGCATCCTCGGTTTTACTCATCTGCTGCAAAAAAGCGAGCTGTCGCCGCGCCAACTGGATTACCTGGGCACTATTGAAAAATCCGCCGATAACCTGCTGGGTATCATCAACGAAATCCTCGATTTCTCGAAGATCGAGGCCGGCAAGCTGGTGCTCGACAGCGTGCCGTTCAACCTGCGGGACTTGCTGCAAGACACCCTGACCATCCTCGCCCCCGCCGCCCATGCCAAGCAGCTTGAACTGGTGAGCCTGGTGTACCGCGATACGCCGCTGGCGTTGGTGGGCGACCCGCTGCGGCTCAAGCAGATCCTGACCAACCTGATCAGCAACGCGATCAAGTTCACCCGCGAAGGCACCATCGTCGCCCGGGCGATGGTCGAGGACGAACAGGAGGACAGCGTGCAATTGCGCATCAGCGTGCAAGACACCGGCATAGGCCTGTCCAACCAGGATGTGCGCGCGCTGTTCCAGGCGTTCAGCCAGGCCGACAACTCGCTGTCGCGCCAACCTGGCGGCACCGGCCTGGGCCTGGTGATTTCCAAGCGTTTGATCGAGCAGATGGGCGGTGAAATCGGCGTCGACAGCACGCCGGGTGAAGGCTCGGAATTCTGGATCAGCCTGAACCTGCCCAAGACCCGCGACGACGTCGAAGACCTGCCCGCCCCGCCGCTGCTGGGTCGCCGCGTGGCCGTACTGGAAAACCACGAGCTGGCGCGCCAGGCCCTGCAACACCAACTGGAAGACTGCGGCCTGGAAGTCACACCCTTCAATACCCTGGAAAGCCTGACCAACGGCATCACCAGTGCGCACCAGACCGAGCAGGCCATCAGCCTGGCGGTGCTCGGCGTGACGGCCAATGACATTCCGCCCGAGCGTCTCAACCAGCACTTGTGGGACCTTGAACACCTGGGTTGCAAAGTGCTGGTGCTGTGCCCGACCACCGAACAGATGCTGTTCAACCAATCGGTACCCAACCCCAACAGCCAATTGCAGGCCAAGCCGGCCTGTACACGCAAGCTGCGCCGCTCCCTGGCCGACCTGATCAGCCCCCGCCCTTCACGCAGCGAGCCGGGTGAGCCGCTGTCCAGCCGTGCGCCGCGTGTGCTGTGCGTGGACGACAACCCGGCGAACCTGTTGCTGGTACAAACCCTGCTGGAAGACATGGGCGCCAAGGTGCAGGCGGTGGAGAGCGGTTACGCGGCCATTGATGCGGTGAAGCAGGAAACCTTCGATCTGGTATTGATGGATGTACAAATGCCCGGCATGGACGGCCGCCAAAGCACTGAGGCGATCCGCCAGTGGGAAAGCGAGCGCCACGGCACGCCGCTGCCGGTGGTGGCCCTCACGGCACACGCCATGGCCAATGAAAAACGCGCCCTGCTGCAGAGCGGCATGGACGACTACCTGACCAAGCCCATCAGCGAGCGGCAACTGGCCCAGGTGGTGTTGAAGTGGACCGGCCTGGCCCTGCGTAACCAGGGCCCGGAACGCGTCAACGACGGCCCGGCTCAAGGTGTGCAACTGCTGGTGCTCGACCACGAGGAGGGCCTGCGCCTGGCCGCCAACAAGGCCGACCTCGCCGCCGACATGCTCGCCATGCTGCTGGCCTCCCTGGAAGCCGACCGCCTGGCGATTACCGTCGCCCGCGAAGCCAATGACAATCACGCCCTGATCGAACGCGTGCACCGTTTGCACGGCGCCACGCGCTACTGTGGCGTGCCGCAACTGCGCGCGGCGTGCCAACGCGCTGAAACCCTGCTCAAGCAGGACGATGCTAAGGCCATGGCCGCGCTGGATGAACTGGACATGGCGATTGCGCGGCTGGCCAGTGAAGCCAGAGTCAGCGCCTGACGCAATTTTATGGACAACACCAATCAAAATGTGGGAGCAAGCCCCCTCCCACATTTAGTCAGCATTTCCATCGTGTAAATTGCAGGGAGCCTTCTTGATGCGCGTCATTCTTTTCAGCAGCCAGACCTACGACCGTGACAGTTTTCTCGGTGAACCGCTCCCCTCGGCCCTGGAGCTGCAATTCCAACCCGCCCGCCTCAACCTCGACACCGTAGCCCTGGCCGAACACCATGAGGTGGTCTGCGCCTTTATCAATGACGACCTCAGCGCCCCGGTGCTGGAGCAACTGGCCAAGGGCGGTACACGCCTGATTGCCCTGCGTTCGGCCGGCTACAACCATGTTGACTTGGTCGCCGCCAAACGCCTGGGCCTGAGCATCGTGCGCGTGCCCGCCTATTCGCCCCACGCCGTGGCCGAACACGCCGTGGCGCTGATCCTGGCTCTCAACCGCCGCCTGCACCGTGCCTATAACCGTACCCGTGATGGCGACTTCAGCCTGCATGGGCTCACCGGTTTCGATCTGGTCGGCAAAACCGTCGGCGTGGTTGGCACCGGGCAGATCGGCGCGACCTTCGCCAAGATCATGGCCGGCTTCGGCTGCCAATTACTGGCTTATGACCCCTTCCCCAACCCACACGTCCAGGCCCTGGGCGCTCGCTACGTCAGCCTGCCCGACTTGCTGGCCGAGGCGCAGATCATCAGCCTGCACTGCCCGTTGACTGCCGACAGCAAACACCTGATCAACGCCCGTTCCCTGGCGCACATGCAGCCCGGTGCAATGCTGATCAACACCGGCCGCGGTGGCTTGGTCGATACGCCCGCGCTGATCGAAGCCCTCAAGGAGGGCCAATTGGGCTACCTGGCGCTGGACGTTTATGAAGAAGAAGCCCAGCTGTTTTTCGAGGACCGCTCGGACCTGCCCCTGCAAGACGACGTACTCGCGCGTCTGCTGACCTTCCCCAACGTGATCATCACTGCGCACCAGGCATTTCTCACTCGTGAAGCCCTGGCGGCGATCGCCGGTACGACGCTGGCCAACATTGTGGCGTGGGCCGATGGTCGGCCACAGAACCTGGTCGAGGGTTGATCAGCGGTCACATACCAGGCTCATGATGGGCCGGCACCCGTGATAGGATGCCGCGCCTATTTGGAGGATCCATGGCCGAACACGATTTCCGCTTCAGCTTGCTGAGCCCGCAACACACCCTGATCGAATGCCGCGCCCTTGTGCCGGGCCGTTACCAGGTCACCGGCAACGGTGGTTCGATCAAGCACGGTGACGTGCTGATCGTCACCCTGCGCGGCAGTAAAACCCTGTCGATGCGCCTGACCGTCGAAGGTGACGCACGCTACTCCATACGCCCGGCGGGCCAATGGGTCGCCATGGCCCAGGGGCCGAAGTTCGGCGAACTGGAAATTCACACCTGGAAGGTCAACTGCGACAGCTGCGACGTCGTGCTGGAGTTTGAATTTTCGGTGGAAACCAAGCTGACCAAAGAGCCGCTGCAACCGGCCGCCAACGCACGCATCAAAGAACTCGGCTGGGCCAGTGAAGGCGACAAGCACCGCTGCCCGAAATGCCAGCAGGCCGCACAATGAAGGGCCCGCTGCTGCTCGCCGCAATCGGCGCGGCTCTGACGGGTTGTGCTGCCGACGGCCCGAAGCTCGAACGCGACCACAGCTACGTGGTGGAGTGGATCGGTGAGCGCCCGCTGATGGACTACGCGCACCTGACCGTCACCCTTGGCGCTGATGGCCGCGCCTACGGCAACGGCGGCTGCAATCACTGGTTTGCACCGTATACCGTCGAGGGTGACAAGCTCAGCTTCGGACCTATCGGCAGCACCCGCAAAATGTGCGCCGAGGCGTTGATGGAGCAGGAGCACCGCTTCTTCCAGGCCTTGCAAGGCGTGCAGCGCTGGGACATCTCGCCGATCGAACAGACGCGGTTCTGGCCGGCCGAGGGCAAGCCGATTCGTTTGTGGCTTGAAGAAGGCTGATATCCCCAGTCTTTGGATTGATGGGATCTCAATGTGGGAGGGGGCTTGCTCCCGATAGCAGTGTGTCAGTCAATACATCAATTGACTGTTACACCGCTATCGGGAGCAAGCCCCCTCCCACACTTTCTCTGAGGTGTTGCTTTAACCGCGCAGGGCCTTGAGCTTGGCCAGCACCCCTTCTGCAGTCTGCTCACCCATCAACTGCTCACGCACCTTGCCCTTGTCGTCGATGATGTAGGTCACCGGCAACGCCTCGCTGCGTGGAATCTCGAAGATCCCGTCCGGGTTCTGGGCCAGGACCGTGAACTTGATCCCCAGCTTGTCGCTGGCGGCCTTCAGTTCCTCACCCTGCACATTGTCGAAGTTAACCCCGAACACCTCCACACCCTGCCCTTTCAGTTGCTCGGCCAAGGCATTGAGTTCGGGGATTTCCGTGCGGCACGGGCCACACCATTCGGCCCAGTAATTGACCACCAGCCACTGTTTGTCCAGGCGTTCGGCCGCCACTTTCTGGCCATATTGGTCAACGCCGTAATCGTTACCGCAGCCGCTGAGCAGCAGGGTTGTGATGATCGCCAATGCACCGATCAGTCGCCTTGTCATGGGGTATTCCTTCGCAAAAATGAACGTTGGCTGCGACCTATCGCCTCTTACGGTTTAAGGACAGGCGCCAGCGCAGGTAGAATACCCGCCACCTTACGCAAGATGCGACCCGCACATGACCGATCTGACGCTTTATCACAACCCGCGCTGCTCGAAATCCCGCGGTGCGCTCGAACTGCTTGAAGCTCGCGGCCTCAACCCGACCGTGGTGCGCTACCTGGAAACCCCGCTGGACGCCGCGCAAATCCAGGCCTTGCTCAAAAAGCTGGGGTTCAGCGCGCGCCAACTGCTGCGCACCGGCGAAGAGGAATACAAAACCCTCAACCTGGCCGATGCCAACTTGAGCGAAGCGCAATTGATCGCCGCTATCGCCGGGCACCCCAAGCTGATGGAACGCCCGATCCTGGCAACTGCCGACAAAGCCATCATTGGCCGCCCACCCGAGAACGTATTGGAGATTCTGCCGTGACCACGCCCTATGTGCTGGTGCTGTATTACAGCCGCAACGGCTCGGTAAGCGAAATGGCCCGGCAGATTGCCCGGGGGATCGAGCAAGGCGGCATGGAAGCACGTCTGCGCACCGTGCCGGCGATTTCCACCGAGTGCGAAGCGGTGGCGCCGAGCATTCCCGAGGAAGGCGCGCTGTATGCCAGCCTGGATGATCTGAAGCACTGTTCAGGCCTGGCCCTGGGCAGCCCGACACGCTTTGGCAACATGGCTGCACCGCTCAAGTACTTCCTCGACGGCACCAGCAACCTGTGGCTCACCGGTGCCCTGGTCGGCAAGCCCGCCGGCGTGTTCACCTCTACCGCCAGCCTGCATGGCGGCCAGGAAACCACGCTGATGTCGATGTTGCTGCCGCTGCTGCACCACGGCATGTTGATCACCGGCCTGCCTTACAGCGAACAGGCACTGCTTGATACCCAGGGCGGCGGCACGCCATACGGCGCCAGCCACCATTCCGGGCCTGACGGCAAGCGGATGCTCGATCAACATGAAATCACCCTGTGCCGGGCCCTGGGCCTGCGCCTGGCCAAGACCGCCACGCTGCTGGAGCACGGCCGTGGCCCGCAAACCTAAAATCCTGCCGCCCCAGGCGTGGCTGGAACCGCGGGTAAACATTGCACGCGCACTGAGCCTGCTGGCGTTTTTTGCCCTGGTGGGCTTGTTGTGCGTGTACTACCTGTTCATCGCCGACCTGCATGGGGCGCGCCCATGGGTGATCCTGCTGATCGAACTGGTGCCGCTGCTGGTACTGGCGCCAGGGATGATGATCGGCAGTGCGCGCGGGCATTCGTGGATGTGCTTTGTGGTGAATCTGTATTTCATCAAGGGCGCGCTGGCGGCGTACGACCCGAACCGCCAGTGGTTCGGGGTGTTGGAGATGCTGGCGAGCCTGGCGGTGTTTTGCACGGCGCTGTTGTATGTGCGTTGGCGGCATCAGTTGAATCGGCGGTTGGCTGCAGAACCTGTATCGGCCTGAAGTCCGCTATCGCAGGCAAGCCAGCTCCCACATGTTGATAGGCGGCGTGGTCAAAATGTGGGCTTGCTCGCGAAGGCATCACCTGGGTCTCAATGGTTGACGGTGTACGCCAACATCATCGACAACTGGCACATCGGCCGCCCACTCTCGGCATGCCACTGGTTGAAGGCGCCCTGTACTGTGGCCAAATCCCGCAGGCTGGTCGGCGCCTTGTCGACGATCTTCTGCGCATTCAACGCCGCCACCACGTCATAGCTCGGCACAAACGTATCCTTGCCCACCATGCGCAGGAAACGCGGTGCCGACAGCCCGCCCAGTTGGTGGCCATGCTTGCTCAGGTATTTCCATAGCCCGACGATATCGGTGACCGGCCAATCGGCGACAAACGCACCGAAGCTGCCCTTTTCCTGCTCGATATCCAGGATCATCTGCGCATTGCGCGGCACACTCTTGAGCTTGCCCAGGTGGCGGATGATGCGGGTGTCCTGCATCAGGCGTTCCAAGTGCTCGGCGCCCATCAGCACGACTTTTTCCGGATCGAAGCCGAAAAACACCTGTTCAAACGCCGGCCATTTCGCGTCGACCACACTGTGCTTCAAGCCCGCACGGAAGACCCGCAGCGCCAGGGTCGACAGGTAACGGTCATCGGTGATCTTGCGCAATTGCGCCGGGGTCTTGGGCACAGGCAGGTGGGCTTCCAGCTCGGCCGCCGAACCGAAGCGGTTCAGACAATATTCGTGCAGCCACTTGTAATCGCGCACGCCCTCTCCTGGCAGTTGAATTGAAAACGGCGCCCGCAAGCGCCGTTTACTAGAGCCTCGACGAGGCTTAGAGGTTCACTACATTGACGAAACGCGAAGCAGCCGTCTCATCGATTTTCAAGCTGGTGAAATCGAACAGGTTGCGATCAGCCAGTTGAGACGGGATCACATTTTGCAGGCTGCGGAAGATGCTCTCGGTACGCCCGGGGGTCTTGCGCTCCCAGTCCAGCAGCATTTCCTTGACCACCTGGCGCTGCAGGTTTTCCTGGGAGCCGCACAGGTTGCAGGGGATGATCGGGAATTGCTTGAAGTCGGAGTACGCTTGGATGTCCTTCTCATTGCAATACGCCAGCGGGCGGATCACCACGTTGCGTCCATCATCGGCGCGCAGCTTAGGTGGCATGGCCTTGAGCGAACCGTTGAAGAACATATTCAGGAAGAAGGTCTCGACGATGTCATCGCGGTGATGACCCAGGGCCATCTTGGTCGCGCCGATCTCGTCGGCAAAGGTGTAGAGCGTGCCACGGCGCAGGCGCGAGCACAGCGAGCAGGTGGTCTTGCCTTCCGGGATCAGCTCCTTGACCACCGAGTAGGTGTCTTTCTCGACGATGTGGTATTCAACGCCCAATTCCTTGAGGTAGGCCGGCAATACGTGCTCGGGGAAGCCGGGTTGCTTCTGGTCCATGTTCACCGCCACGATCTCGAACTTGATCGGCGCGACCTTTTGCAGGTGCAGCAATACGTCGAGCATGGTGTAGCTGTCTTTGCCACCAGAGAGGCAGACCATGACCTTGTCGCCGTCCTCGATCATGTTGAAATCGGCGACCGCTTCACCGGCCAGGCGACGCAGGCGTTTTTGCAGTTTGTTCTGGTTGACCGTAAGAGTGCCCATGGCGCTTGGATCCGCTGAAGGTGTGTGACGAAAAGCCGGGTATTTTAGCGATGTCGAGTACCTACATTCAATGTGAGAGGGGGCTTGCTCCCGATAGCAGTGCATCAGACAGCGCTTGTAGTGCCTGCACACCGCTATCGGGAGCAAGCCCCCTCCCACATTTGACAGACCCCACCGCGATTAAGCGCCCTGTTTACAGCGCAATTTGCTCTAAAGGCCCTACAGTTATTCCGGTCATCACTTCCTATACTGCGACTTGAGGTCGCACACATATCCAAACCTTTCAGGCCATCTGGCCGGTGGGCGCTCCGATGGGGGGCGATGGTAATAACGACAGGAGTGACTGGCATGATCCATCACGTCGTGGGGCTTTTTACCCATCCCGACCAGGAATGGCGGGAAATCCGTGGCGATAAAGAAGAAAGTATCGGCCACATGTACCTTACTCACACCCTGATTCTCGCGGCGATCCCCGCCGTGTCCGCCTTTATCGGCACCACCCAGGTTGGCTGGGTCATCGGCAACCGGGCGCCGGTGATGTTGACCCAGGAAAGCGCACTGTGGATGACGCTCATGTCGTACGCGGCCATGCTTGGCGGCGTGGCGGTGATGGGCGCGTTCATTCACTGGATGGCCCGCACCTACGACGCCAGCCCCAGCATGGCACGCTGCGTGGCCTTCGCCACCTATACCGCAACGCCACTGTTTGTCGGCGGGCTGGCGGCACTCTACCCGCATATGTGGCTGGGCATGGTGGTCGGCACGGCGGCCATTTGCTACACGGTGTACCTGCTGTATGTGGGGCTGCCGACCTTCATGAGTATCGACCCGGACGAAGGCTTCCTGTTTTCCAGTTCGGTATTGGCCGTGGGCCTGGTGGTACTGGTGGCGATCATGGCGTTTACCGTGATTGTTTGGGGCCTGGGCGTAGGGCCCATCTACACCAACTAGGCAACTCAACCCGCAGGCAAGGCCACCGCAAGGTGGCTTTGTGCGTTATGCATGACCATTCGGCGCCTGACAGATTCGGAAACACCCTGCTTTGCGGCATACTGGGCGTCTCTGGAGATTTGTACAGCATGCCCGAGCAACTCAATACCCGCGTCGAAGATTGTTTCCTGCAAGCCGAATCCTTTTTCAAACGAAGCTTCAAACGCCCCCAGGTCAGCCTCAAGCTGCGGGGCCAGAAAGCCGGTGTCGCGCATTTGCACGAGAACCTGCTGCGCTTCAACCCTCAGTTGTACCGTGAAAACAGCCAGCATTTTCTCAAGCAAACCGTGGCCCACGAAGTGGCGCACCTGATTGCCCACCAGTTGTTTGGCGAGCGTATACAGCCCCATGGCGAGGAATGGCAGTTGATCATGCGCGGGGTTTACGAACTACCGCCGGACCGCTGCCATACCTATGAGGTCAAGCGCCGCCAGGTGACCCGTTATATCTACCGCTGCCCGTGCGCGGACAGTGACTTCCCGTTCTCGCCGCAGCGCCATGGCCTGGTGAACCAGGGGCGGCGGTATTTGTGTCGGCGGTGTCGGCAGACTCTGGTGTTCACCGGGGAAACTCGGGTGGAATGAGGGCCTCTTCGCAGGCAAGCCAGCTCCCACATCTGGATCTGTGAACGCAATCAAAATGTGGGAGCTGGCTTGCCTGCGAAAGCGTCGGCTCAGTCAACCTACAACCTTGGCCTGACGCAATTCATCTATCCGCTGAGCACTGATCCCCAACTCCACCAACACCTCATCACTATGCGCCCCCACCGCCACCCCAATATGCCTGGGCGCCGGCAACCCTTCTGAGAACTTCAGCGGGCAGGCCAATTGCGCTTGTGTCGAGCCATCCCCCCGGGGCACATGGCTGACCAGCTCCCGCGCCTTCAACTGCGGATGCTCAACAGCCTCCGCCAGGCTCAACACCGGCTCAACACACGCATCCACCCCGGCGAACAACTCGCACAGTTCCTCAAAACTGCGCTTCTCGAATTCCACCTGCAATGCCTGCTTCAAGGCCCCCTGCTGTTCAGGCTTCACGCTGTGGGCCGCCAGCTCCGGCCTTCCGAGCGCCTCGCACAATTGCTGCATAAAGGCCGGCTCCAAGCTGCCCACCGACATCCAGCGCCCATCGCGAGTGCGATAGTAATCGTAAAAACTGCCACCATTGAGTACATGGTTCTCCCACTCCGGCTCCACCCCGCAGGCTAGATAGCCAGCCCCGACCATGGCGTTCAGGCTGAACGAACAATCGGTCATGCTCACATCCAGGTATTGCCCCACTCCGCTCTGCTGCCTGGCAATCACCGCCGCCAGCAAGCCCACCACCGCATGCAACGAACCACCTGCCACGTCCGCCAGTTGCACGCCCAGCGGCAACGGCCCGCTGTCCCGCCGCCCGGTGTGACTGGCCACACCGGCCAACGCCAGGTAATTGATATCGTGCCCGGCGCGGTCCTTGTAAGGGCCGGTCTGGCCGTAGCCGGTAATCGACACATAAATCAACCCGGGATTGATCGCCTTCAGCGTCTCATAACCCAGCCCCAGGCGCTCCATGACCCCAGGGCGAAACTGTTCGAGCAGGATGTCATGGCCCTTGACCAGCTCACGCACGATCTCCACCGCCTCGGCCTGCTTGAGGTCCAGGGCCAGGCTGCGCTTGTTGCGGTTCAAATACGCGTGGCTCGCCGAGGTACCGCGGTCATGGGGCGGCAACACCCGCAACAGGTCCATGCGCGTGGGCGATTCGATACGCAGCACCTGGGCGCCCATGTCCGCCAGCATCAACGAGGCAAACGGGCCGGGCAGCAAGGTGGAAAAATCCAGCACTTTAAGGGACGCCAAGGGACCTGACATACGGACTCCATCCGGGTTGCGAATCCCCACAGACTAGGCAGCCTTGTGCCTGCCGGCAATCGTCAGAACGATCAGCGACAGTGACCGTTTTGATCACGGCGGGCTTTTTCGCCGCGGCGGCTTTATCATTGGCCGACGTTTGTTGGCAGAGTCTCCCATGAAGTTCGCGATTGCACTGTATAGCGCCGCCCACGCGCCCTCCTCGCGCCGCGCCCTGCTGTTCGCACAGGCAGCGCTAGCGGGCGGGCATGAGATTGTGCGGCTGTTTTTTTATCAGGATGGCGTGTACAGCGCGTCCAATAACATCGTAGCGCCCCAGGACGAGCCAGACATTGCGCGCCAATGGCGCGAGTTTGTCAGCCAGCACCAGCTCGACGGCGTGGTGTGCATCGCCGCCGCCTTGCGCCGTGGTGTGCTGAACGCCGAGGAGGCCGCACGCTATCAACGCAGCGCGGTCAATCTGCAGGCGCCATGGGCGTTATCGGGCCTTGGGCAATTGCATGACGCGATCCAGGATGCCGACCGCCTGATCTGTTTTGGAGGGCCGTGAGATGTCCAAATCCTTATTGGTGATCAGCCGACAGGCGCCGTGGTCCGGGCCAAGTGCGCGGGAAGCACTGGATATCGTGCTGGCTGGTGGCGCGTTTGATCTGCCCATTGGTCTGCTGTTTCTGGATGACGGTGTGTTCCAGCTGGCGCCGCATCAGGCCGCCAAGGCCGTGCAACAAAAAGACCTGAGCGCCAACCTGCAGGCATTGGGCCTGTTCGGCATTGATGACGTGTTCGCCTGCGGCCACAGCCTGTCCGCACGCGGGTTGCTGCCGCCCGCCAATGCGCAGACGCTGCACAGCCAAGCCATTTGCGAGCTGATTGATCGTTACGACCAGGTGATTACCCTCTGATGTCGACTCTACATGTGGTGTCTCACTCTCCCTTTACCGACAGCCGCCTCGACAGCTGCCTGCGCATCTGCGGCGCTCAGGACGCAATCCTGCTGTGTGGCGACGGTGCCTACGCGCTACACACGCCCGCCCTGCAAAGCAAAGGCGTGAAGGTCTTTGTACTGGCCGAAGACATGCAGGCGCGCAACCTGCCGCTTCCCGACTGGGCTGACAGCGTGGATTATCCAGGTTTCGTGCAACTGTCGATCGACTACGACAAGGTCAACACCTGGCTATGAACACCCTGACCGTCGGCACACGCAGCCTCGAACTGGACAAGGACGGTTACCTCGTCGACCTCAATGACTGGTCCGATGAGGTGGCGCACGCCCTGGCCGCTGCCGAAGCCCTGGAGCTGACCGCGGATCACTGGGAAATCCTCAAGCTGCTGCGCCAGTTCTATACCGAATTCCAGCTGTCCCCTGCCACACGCCCGCTGATCAAGTACACCGCCTTGAAACTGGGCCCGGAAAAGGGCAACAGCCTGCATCTAAACAAACTGTTCAACGGCACTCCCGCCAAACTCGCCGCCAAGCTGGCGGGCCTGCCCAGGCCGACGAATTGCTTATGACCGACTTCGCCCCCTTGACCCTCAACACGCCCGAAGAGCACCCTTTTGCCCAGTTCGTACGCATCCTCGGCAAAGGCAAGCGCGGCGCACGCAACCTCACCCGCGAAGAAGCGCGGCAAGCCATGGGCATGTTGCTCGACGAAAAGGTCGAAGACACCCAGCTCGGCGCCTTTTTGATGCTGCTGCGTCACAAAGAAGAGAGCCCGGAAGAACTCGCCGGTTTCACCGAAGCGGTACGTGAACGCCTGGATGCACCGGCGTTGAACGTGGATATCGACTGGCCGACTTACGCCGGCAAAAAGCGCCATCTGCCGTGGTTTCTGCTGGCGGCCAAGTGCCTGGCGCAAAACGGTGTGCGCATTCTGATGCACGGCGGCGGTGCCCACACGGCGGGCCGGCTGTACACCGAGCAACTGCTGCAGACGCTGCAGATCCCGCTGTGCCGCAATTGGCAGCAGGTGGGAAGCGCCTTCGAGCAGGGCAACCTGGCCTTTATCCCGCTGGGCGACTGGGCGCCGCAATTGCAACGCATGATCGACCTGCGCAACACCCTCGGCCTGCGCTCGCCCATTCATTCCCTGGCGCGGCTGCTTAACCCGCTGAATGCGCGCTGCGGCCTGCAAAGCATCTTCCACCCGGGCTACCAGGGCGTACACCGCGATGCCAGCGGCCTGCTCGGGGACAATGTGATCGTGGTCAAGGGCGACGGCGGCGAGATCGAAATCAACCCCGACACCCTCAGTCACCTGTATGGCACCACCGGCGGCCAGAGTTGGGACGAAGAGTGGCCCGCGCTCTCCGCCCAGCGTCACGTCAAACCGGCGACGCTTGAGCCTGAACAGTTGAAAGCGTTGTGGCGTGGCGAAGTCGAGGACAGCTACCCGCAACTGGCGCTGATCGCCACCATGGCCCTGGCGTTGCGCGGTCTCGGCCACCCGCGGCAACAGGCCTTCGAACTGGCCCAGCAATACTGGGATGCACGGGATAAATCGATTTAGTCGATCATTCACCCCCGGTCTTTGCGCTTTTAGTTCGAACTCATCCCTTTAGACTGGACTCCAACGTTTAACAGCCAAGGAGCCAGTCATGGGTTTGCTGATTGAAGGACAGTGGAAAGACCAGTGGTATGAAAGTAGCGCAGATGGCGCTTTCCAACGGGAACAGGCACAACGCCGCAACTGGGTGACCGCCGATGGCGCGCCCGGCCCGAGTGGCGAAGGTGGCTTCAAGGCTGAGGCTGGCCGCTATCACCTCTATGTATCCCTGGCCTGCCCCTGGGCGCACCGCACCTTGATCCTGCGCAAGCTCAAAGGCCTGGAAAGCCTGATCGACGTGTCAGTGGTCAGCTGGTTGATGCTGGAAAACGGATGGACCTTCGACAAGGCCCACGGCTCCAGCGGTGACAAACTGGACGATCTGGCCTTCATGCACCAGCGCTACACCGCCGATACGACCGACTACACCGGGCGCGTCACCGTGCCGGTGCTGTGGGACAAAAAACTCAAGCGCATCGTCAGCAATGAATCGGCGGAAATCATCCGCATGTTTAATAACGCGTTCAACGGGCTGACCGGCAATACCCTGGATTTTTATCCCGACACGCTGCGTCCGACCATCGACGCCCTGAACGAACGTATCTATCCGGCCGTGAACAACGGCGTATACCGCGCAGGTTTTGCCACGTCACAACAGGCGTATGAACGTGCGTTTGATGATGTGTTTGCCGAGCTGGATCATTTGGAACAACACCTGGGCCAGCATCGTTATCTGGCCGGTGAGTACCTGACAGAGGCGGATGTGCGGCTGTTTACCACGTTGATTCGCTTTGACGCGGTGTATTACAGCCACTTCAAGTGCAACCTGCGGCGGATTGCCGATTATGCGAATTTGTCGAATTGGCTAAGGGAGATGTATCAGTGGCCGGACGTGGCCGAGACGGTGGACTTTGCCCATATCAAGGGGCATTACTATGCCAGCCATCGCACGATCAACCCGACGGGGATTGTGCCGAAGGGGCCGTTGCAAGAGTTTGACAACAGCCATGATCGGGCGCGACTTTCAGGTAAAGGTGTCTTTAGCTGATCTGGATTATCGGTTGTATTTGATGGCCTCATCGGGAGCAAGCCCCCTCCCACATTTTGACTGTGTTCACAAACCAAAATGTGGGAGGGGGCTTGCTCCCGATGCTTTTAAGGCTCAGACCTGAGACTGAGCCCCTTCGAACCATTTGAGCTTCTCGCGCAACACCACCACCTCACCCACGATCACCAGCGTCGGCGCATGTACTTCATGCTCCGCCACCATGCGCGGCAAGTCCGCCAGGGTGCCGGTAAACACACGCTGGTTGGAAGTGGTGCCCTGCTGGATCAAAGCCGCCGGTGTGTCCGCCGAGCGCCCGTGCTTGATCAACTGCTCGCAAATGATCGGCAAGCCAATCAAGCCCATGTAGAACACCAGGGTCTGCGACGGCCCGACCAAGTCCTGCCAGGGCAGATCCGACGTATTGTTCTTCAGGTGCCCGGTGATGAAGCGCACCGATTGCGCATAGTCACGGTGCGTCAGCGGAATCCCGGCATACGCGGCACAACCACTGGCCGCCGTGATCCCTGGCACCACCTGGAACGGGATGCCATGGGCCGCCAATTCCTCGATTTCTTCGCCACCGCGCCCAAAAATGAACGGATCACCGCCCTTGAGGCGCAGCACGCGCTTGCCTTGCTTGGCCAGGTCGACCAGTTGCTGGTTGATCTTATCCTGAGGCACAGCGTGGTCAGCACGCCGCTTGCCGACGTAAACTCGCTCGGCATCACGACGGCACAGTTCCAGGATCGCCGGCGCCACCAGACGGTCGTACAGCACCACGTCGGCCTGCTGCATCAGGCGCAAGGCACGAAAGGTGAGCAAGTCCGGGTCACCCGGGCCTGCACCCACCAGGTACACCTCGCCGGGTGCATAAGGTGGCGCGCCATTGACCTTTTCGATCAACAGGCGCTCAGCTTCATCGCCCTGCCCGGCCAGTTGACGGTCGGCAATCGGCCCCTGGAACACCTCTTCCCAGAACGCACGGCGCTGCTGCACATCCGGGTACAAACCTTTGACCTGGGCGCGAAAACGCGCGGCCAAACCGGCCAATTGGCCGTAGGTGGACGGAATCCAGGTTTCCAGCTTGGCGCGGATCAAGCGCGCCAGCACCGGCGCGTCGCCGCCGCTGGACACCGCAATTACCAACGGCGAACGGTCGACAATCGCCGGGAAGATCACGCTGCACAAGGCCGGCGCATCTACAACATTGACCGGCACGCAACGGCGCTTGGCCTCACTGGACACTTGCGCGTTCAGCGGCTCGTCGTCCGTTGCCGCGATGATCAGGGTGCAACCCTCCAGGTCAGCCTCCTGATAACCGCGCAAAATCAGTTCCCCGCCACTGCCCAGTACCAGTTCACGCAACTGGTCTTCGATCTGGGGAGCAACCACCCGCAGCAACGCACCGGCGTCGGCCAGCAGCCGGGATTTGCGCAAGGCAATCTCCCCGCCACCGACGACCAACACTCGACTGCCGCGCAGGTTATGAAACAGCGGCAGAAATTCCATTTAGGCGATGACCTCAACGCCGCCCATGTACGGCTTGAGCACCTCAGGTACACGGATCGAACCGTCAGCCTGCTGGTAGTTTTCCAGCACGGCCACCAAGGTACGGCCTACGGCCAGGCCCGAACCGTTAAGGGTGTGCACCAACTCCGGCTTGCCGGTTTCCGGGTTGCGGAAACGCGCCTGCATACGACGGGCCTGGAAATCACCGCAGTTGGAGCACGACGAAATTTCGCGGTACTTGTCCTGGCTCGGTACCCACACTTCCAAATCGTAGGTCTTCACAGCGCTGAAGCCCATGTCGCCGGTGCACAGCGCCAGTACGCGGTACGGCAGCTCCAACAGTTGCAGAACGCGTTCGGCATTGGCGGTCAGGCCTTCCAGGGCTTCCATGGAAGTCGACGGCTCGACCACCTGCACCATCTCGACCTTGTCGAACTGGTGTTGGCGGATCATGCCGCGCGTATCGCGACCCGATGCGCCGGCTTCACTGCGAAAGCACGGGCTGTGGGCAACCAGCTTCAATGGCAGTTGCTTGGCATCGAGGATTTCGCCGGCGACGATATTGGTCAGCGACACCTCGGCGGTCGGGATCAGGTACAGATCGGCTTCGCCGTCGCGAGTGATCTTGAACAGGTCTTCCTCGAATTTCGGCAACTGGCTGGTACCCATCAGCGCCGGCGCCTGGACCAGGTACGGGGTGTAGGCTTCTTCGTAGCCATGCTCACCGGTGTGCAGGTTGATCATGAACTGCGCCAGCGCACGGTGCATACGGGCGATCGGGCCACGCAGCAAAGCGAAACGGGCACCGGACATTTTTGCCGCGGTCTCGAAGTCCAGGCCACCGGTCAATTCGCCCAGGGCCACATGATCCTTGATCTCGAAATCGAAGGCTTTGGGCGTGCCCCAGCGGCGTACTTCAACGTTGCCGTCTTCATCTTCGCCTACCGGCACGGATTCGTGGGGCAGGTTCGGAATGCCCAGCAGGATCGAGTCCAGCTCGGTCTGGATGCCTTCCAGCTCGGTTTTGCCGTTGGACAGCTCAGTGCCCATACGCTCGACATCCGCCATCAGCGGTGCGATGTCTTCGCCGCGCTGTTTGGCCTGGCCAATGGATTTGGAACGCGCATTACGCTCAGCCTGCAGTGCTTCGGTGCGGGTCTGGACGGTCTTGCGCTGTTCTTCCAGCGCTTCGATGCGCGCAACATCCAAGGCAAAGCCACGGGATGCCAGGCGGTCCGCTACGTCCTGAAGGTTGCTACGTAACAGTTTGGAATCGAGCATATCGGTCTCTCGTTATCAAAGTTTGGTCAAGGACAGGCCGGCCCAGGTGGCGAGCAGCCCGCCGAATACGCTGATGCCCAGGTACCCGAAGGCGACCAGGGCCTGCCCGCTTTCCAGCAGGCGCAGCGTATCCAGTGAAAAGGATGAAAAGGTCGTCAGACCGCCTACAAAACCGACAATCAAGCCGGCGCGAATTTCAATCGGCACTTCCGGGCGCAACAGGAACCAGCCGTACAACAGCCCGATAATCAAACAGCCCACCAGGTTGACTGCCAGGGTCGCCGCATAAAAATGCTTCGGCCACTGGGCGCTGACCCAGGTGCTGGTGGCGAAACGCAATAATGTACCAGCGATGCCGGCTGCGGACACGGCAAGAATCGTCTTGAGCACTACTTTCTCCGCTGACGGGGGCTGAGACGGTCGAGTTGGGCCAGATGGTTGAGCTTTTCGCCGATCTTCAGCTCCAGCCCACGGGGCACTGGCTGGTAGAGCGGCAACGGTTCCAGCGCATCGGGGAAGTAGTCTTCGCCGGCTGCATAGGCATCCGGTTCGTCATGAGCGTAGCGATATTCGTCACCGTAACCCAGCTGCTTCATCAGTTTGGTCGGCGCGTTGCGCAAGTGCATCGGCACTTCCAGCGAACCATGTTCAGCCGCCGCTCGCAGCGCCGACTTGAAGCCCATGTACACCGCGTTGCTTTTCGGTGCGCAGGCCAGGTAGGTGATGGCCTGGGCCACCGCCAACTCGCCTTCCGGGCTGCCGAGGCGCTCCTGCACCTCCCAGGCCGCCAGGCACAGGCTCAGGGCTCGTGGGTCGGCATTGCCGATGTCTTCGCTGGCCATGCGCACCACGCGACGGGCCAGGTACAACGGATCGCAACCGCCGTCGATCATGCGTGCGAACCAGTACAGCGCACCGTCCGGGTTGGAGCCGCGCACGGACTTGTGCAGCGCGGAAATCTGGTCGTAGAAAGCTTCACCGCCCTTGTCGAAGCGCCGGCGCGTATCACCCAGCAGGCTTTGCAGCAGATCGACGCCAATTTCGCCGCCGTCTTCAGCCAGGTCCGAGGCGTTTTCCAGCAGGTTGAGAAAACGCCTGCCATCGCCATCTGCGGCGGTGAGCAGGATCTTGAAGCCTTCTTCACTGACGCTCAGATGGCGCTTGCCCAGGCCCTTGTCTTCATTCAAGGCCCGCTGCAGCAGCTTTTGCATCGCCGCCTCGTCCAGGCTTTTGAGCACGTAGACACGCGCTCGCGACAACAAGGCGTTGTTGAGTTCAAACGAAGGGTTTTCAGTGGTGGCGCCGATAAAGATCAAGGTGCCGTCTTCAACATACGGCAGGAACGCATCCTGCTGCGACTTGTTGAAGCGATGCACTTCGTCGACAAACAGGATGGTGCGCTTGCCGTACTGGCCGGCCTGCTGCTTGGCGACTTCCACCGCCTGGCGGATTTCCTTGACCCCGGCAAGCACCGCCGAGACCGTTTCAAAGTGGGCATCCGAGACTTTCGCCAGCAGCCGCGCCAGGGTGGTCTTGCCCACGCCCGGCGGGCCCCAGAAAATCATCGAGTGCAGCGCGCCCTGCTCCAGCGCTTCGCGCAAGGGCTTGCCGCGAGCGAGCAGGTGTTCCTGACCGACGTACTCATCCAGGTTGGTCGAACGCAAGCGTGCGGCCAGGGGCTGGGCAATCGGGTCACTTCGAAACAGATCCATGGGCAGCGCTTGAAACCTCTCGGCAGGTTATTCCTGGATCACGTCGGCACCCTTGGGGATGGCGAACTTGAACTTGGACGCGGGCACCGGCTGGTTGGCCTTGACCCCGGAAAACAGGATATCGGTGCGCTGGCCAACGCTGTCGACCAGGCGCATGTTATTGATCACACCGTTGCCGAACGACAGGGACAGCGTGTCAAACAGCGTGTCCTTGGATTTTGGCTTGAGGGTGAACTCGATCACGTTGCTGGTCTGTTTGGAAGTGATGTCGAAGCTGTCGTTGATTTTCGACACGTCACCCGACAGCAGCAGTGCGGGTGTCTGGTTCAGGCGTGGATCGAGCTTCTTGATGGTCGCCTGTTCCAGGTCCGGGTCCCACAGGGTGACCTTCTGGCCATCGGAAACGATGGTCTGCTCAGCCTTGCCTTCGGTATGCCAGTAGAACAACCCAGGGCGCTGCACAGCCATCTCACCGGCGGTTTCCTGCAACTGGGTGCCACCGGCATCCAGGGTCAGTTGGGAGAAGCGCGCGGTCAGGGTCTGGGATTTGTCCAACAGATTCTTCAGGCTGGCGACGGAAGCCGGGTCAGCGTGAGCCGAAACAGCGGTCAGGGCCAGTGCCGGCAACAACAGCATGCGGATAAAGCGCATGGGAGTCCTCATTGAGTAGTCAGGGCGGTGCCGCGTGTTACCACGCGGCACCGGGGTCAGTCGCGCATCTGCCCGGGGGCGATGATTTCACGCGAGCCGTTGGTGTTCATTGCAGTGACAACGCCGGCGTGTTCCATGGCTTCGATCATGCGGGCAGCGCGGTTGTAGCCGATTTTCAACTTGCGTTGCACTGCGGAGATAGAGGCGCGACGGCTTTCCAGCACGAAGGCCACGGCCTCATCGTACAGCGCGTCGGTTTCGGCATCATCGTCGCCACCGCCGCTGCCACCGTCAAAGCCGCTGCCGGCCTCTTCGACGCCTGCGAGGATGTCGTCGTTGTATTCCGGGGCGCCGCGCAGTTTCCAGGCTTCGACCACGCGGTGTACTTCGTCATCGGACACAAAGGCACCGTGAACGCGAATCGGCAGGCTGGTGCCCGGCGGCATGTAGAGCATGTCACCGTGGCCCAGCAGTTGCTCGGCGCCACCCTGGTCGATGATGGTCCGTGAGTCGATCTTGCTCGATACCTGGAACGCCATGCGTGTCGGGATGTTGGCCTTGATCAGGCCGGTGATCACATCCACCGACGGGCGCTGAGTCGCGAGGATCAAGTGAATCCCGGCGGCACGTGCCTTCTGGGCAATACGCGCGATCAGTTCTTCGACCTTCTTGCCGACGATCATCATCATGTCGGCGAATTCGTCGACCACCACCACGATGGTCGGCAGCTTGGTCAGCAGCGGGGCCTCGTCATGAATGTTTTCGCGTTTGTACAGCGGGTCGGTCAGCGGTTCGCCGGCGTCCTGGGCTTCCTTGACCTTGGCGTTGAAGCCCGACAGGTTACGTACGCCCATCTTGGCCATCAGCTTGTAGCGGCGCTCCATCTCGGCAACGCTCCAACGCAGGGCGTTGGCGGCGTCCTTCATGTCGGTAACCACCGGGCACAACAGGTGCGGAATGCCTTCGTAGATCGACAGTTCCAACATCTTCGGGTCGATCATGATCAGCTTGGCGTCATCCGGCCCGGACTTGAACAGGATCGACAGGATCATTGCGTTGACACCCACCGACTTACCGGAACCGGTGGTACCGGCTACCAGCAGGTGAGGCATTTTCGCCAGGTCGGTGATCACCGGCTTGCCGCCGATGTCATGGCCGAGGGCCAGGGTGACCGGCGATTTGAAATTGTCGTACTCGGGGGTCGACAGCACTTCGGAGAAACGCACGATCTGGCGGTCTTCGTTGGGAATCTCGATACCCACGGTGGTCTTGCCCGGGATCACTTCCACCACGCGCACGCTGGTCACGGCCAGGGAACGGGCCAAGTCTTTGGCCAGGTTGGAAATACGGCTGACTTTTACACCGGCGGCCGGCTGGATTTCGTAACGGGTAATCACCGGGCCGGGATGGATCGAATCCACCGACACTTCGACGCCGAACTCCTTGAGCTTGATTTCCAGCAGATGGCCAACGGCTGCCAGGGACTCGGGGGAATAATTGAGCTGTTTCTTTTCAGCAGGGTCAAGAATCGAGATCGGCGGCAAGGTGCCTTCGACGGCGCTGTCGATAAACAGCGGGGCCTGTTTCTCTTTCTGTACGCGATGGCTGGGTTCCGGCGCCTTGGGCGGTGCCGGAGCGATCACTGGCGGCACCTGCTTCTCGCGGTCCGACATGTGCTTGCTCAGGGCTTGCTCACGCTCGATCAAGCGCTCCTTGACCTTGGCCTGCTCGCGCCGATCCGGCGTGCTCGGGGCCACCACCTCGTTGACACGAGTGTCCACCTCGCGAAGCTGCGCAACCATCTGCTTGCGCTCCACACGGGCAGCCCACCAGCGGTTGGCGGCGCCTTGGAACAATTCGAACAGATCAAGGGTGATCTTGCCGGTCACGTCCATCACCTTGAACCATGACAGGTCGGTGAACACCGTGAGGCCGAACAGGAACAGCGCGATGAACATCAAGGTGCTGCCCTGGATATTCAGCGTGCGCCGCGCCAGGTCACCGAGGCTTTCGCCCAGCGCCCCGCCCGCCCCCGCCGGCAGGCCGGTGGGGGCATGGAAGTGAATATGCGCCAGCGCCGCGCCGGACAGCACCAGGAACACCAAGCCGATCAGGCGCCAGGAAAACAGCCAGCCGCTCCACTGCCACGGCTCGTGACGCTGGCGGAAGATCTGCCAGGTCTTGATCGCCAGCAACAGCGGGAAAATGTACGCGAAATAACCCAGGATCATGAAGAGGATATCGGCGCTGTAGGACCCGACCGGCCCGCCGAAATTCTGCACGTCGTCGATCTTGCTGTTATGGCTCCAGCCCGGATCGTCCTTGCCATAGGTGAGCAAGGCCATCATCAGGAACAGGCACAGGGCACCGATGGCAATCAGTGCGCCTTCCTTGAGTCGGTAATGCAGGTGCTGGCGCCAGGCCGGTACGACTGCTGCTTTAGGTGCTGCGGCGGATTTCTTCAAAACGGGTCTTTTCCTGCGCCTTTAGCGCGTCCATCTGTTGAATGACTACACATGACTGCCCTATCCCGAGCAGCTGAAAAATGAACGTATGTTGCTGAATCTACTTTTAACACCAGGTCACGGATAGGTGAAATGGCGATAACGCCACAATGGGCGCATTGTACGGGTTTGCGTGCGCGATGCCACACACTTGCCCTCCACCTGGCAGCCTTGGCAATCGAAGTGTCAAAGCCTGTTCAATTTGAGCATGCATTGCCTTTGCTGACAAAGGCTTATGAGCTGTATCTGGCAATCCAGGCAAACTTGGCAAATGGCTGGCATGTGCCAGCCCCGATTACGACCGCGCCTTATGCGCAGAGTTGCAGAAACACCCGCTCATGCTAATCCGGCCTCACCGCTTAATCGGGCTGGCCCCTTGGCGCCGGGTCGACAATAATCAACGCTTGTGCGGCAGACGCCTTGCCTGTCACTCCCCTCCCCTTCCATAAGCCTGGATGCCATGCTGACCTGGTTACAACGCGACAACCTGACTTTCCCGCCCCTGGCCAAGGCCATGCGCGAACCCAATGGCCTGCTCGCCGCCGGTGGAGACCTGTCGGCCGAACGCCTGATCCAGGCCTATCGCCATGGCTGCTTTCCGTGGTTCTCCGAAGGCCAGCCCATCCTCTGGTGGTCACCCGACCCACGCACGGTGATCTTCCCCGACGAACTGCATGTGTCCCGCAGCCTCGGCAAACTGCTGCGCCAACAGCGTTATACCGTGACGTTCGACCAGGATTTCGCCGCCGTCATCCAGGCCTGCGCTGCACCGCGCGCCTACGCGGACGGCACCTGGATCACCGAAGGCATCCAGAACGCCTACCTGGCGCTGCACAAGCGCGGCTACGCCCACTCCGTGGAAGTGTGGGACCAGGGCGAACTGGTAGGTGGCCTGTATGGCCTGGCGATGGGCCAGCTGTTTTTTGGCGAATCCATGTTCAGCCGCGCCGACAACGCCTCGAAATTCGGTTTCGCCACATTGACCCGTCAATTGCAGGCGTGGGGCTTCGTGCTGATCGACTGCCAGATGCCCAATGACCACCTGCAAAGCCTGGGCGCCCGCGCCATACCGCGCAGCGACTTCGCTGACTTGCTGCGCAAGCATTTGGACCAACCCAGCTCTGGACCGTGGGTTTCGTAGGCGACTTTCGCCTACCTGGCTTACACTTATTCCAAAGCTTATCCCGAGGGTTGATCATGACCGAGCTGGCGCGCTTGAAGTTCTATGCCACTCAAGCCCACTCTTGCAGCTATCTGCCCGACGAGCAGGCCACCACGCTGTTCCTCGATCCCAGCCAGCCGATGGACGTGCACGTGTACGCCGACCTCTCGGAGATGGGGTTTCGGCGCAGCGGCGATCATCTGTACCGACCTCACTGCCAGAATTGCAACGCGTGTGTGCCCGCGCGCATCCCTGCCGCGCAATTTTTGCCCGATCGCAATCAGAAACGCATTCTCAAACGCAACGCCGACCTGACGGTAAACGCGGTCAAGCCGCAGTACAGCGAAGAGTATTTCGACCTTTATCAGCGCTACATCGAGCAACGTCATGCCGATGGCGACATGTTCCCGCCCAGCCGTGATCAGTTTTCCACCTTCCTGGTACGTGACCTGCCGTTCTCGCGCTTCTACGAGTTCCGCCTCGATGGACGGCTGCTGGCCGTGGCGGTGACCGACCTGCTGCCCAACGGCCTGTCGGCGGTGTACACCTTCTATGAACCCGAAGAGGAACGCCGCAGCCTCGGGCGCTTTGCGATCCTCTGGCAAATAGGTGAAGCGCTGCGCCTGGAACTGGAAGCGGTGTACCTCGGATACTGGATCAAGAACTGCAAAAAGATGAACTACAAGACCCAATATCGGCCCATTGAGCTGCTGATTAATCAAAGATGGGTCACACTTAACTAGAACCCCTTGGCTTGAACCCTCTTTTTCGGGCACAATGCACGCCGCTTTTGCCTGGCGCAGTTGCACCGGGCCATTCACTGGATACCGAGGGCTTTACTGCATGTCGAAAGAAGACAGCTTCGAAATGGAAGGCACTGTCGTCGACACCCTGCCCAACACCATGTTTCGTGTGGAGTTGGAAAATGGGCACGTCGTAACCGCGCATATCTCCGGCAAGATGCGCAAGAACTACATTCGTATTCTTACCGGTGACAAAGTGCGCGTCGAGCTGACGCCCTATGACTTGAGCAAAGGGCGCATCACTTACCGCGCTCGCTAAGCAAGTCAATACAAAACGCCCGGTTATGCCGGGCGTTTTTGTGTGCGCGCCATTTGCCCCAACAACACAAAACCCTTGTGGGAGGGGGCTTGCTCCCGATAGCAATGGGCCAAGCAACTAATCTGTTGCTGAACCACTGCTATCGGGAGTAAGCCCCCTCCCACATTGGATCTCGATTGTTCTGAGAATTGCATTTCAAGTCAGCAAAAAGGCGCCTTTCGGCGCCTTTTTGTGTTGCTGCAGAACGATCAGGCCATTTCTGCCGTGGTCTCGAACTCGAAGGTCAGCTCGCCGTCCTTCAGATCGATATGCACCACGCCGCCATGGTCGGAGAGTTCGCCGAACAGGATCTCTTCGGCCAGCGGCCGCTTGATCTTGTCCTGGATCAGACGCGCCATTGGGCGAGCGCCCATTGCCGCATCGTAGCCGCCCTCTGCGATCCAACTGCGAGCCGCTTCCGTCACATCCAGCTGCACGCGCTTGTCTTCCAACTGCGCCTGAAGCTCGGTGAGGAACTTGTCCACCACGCTCTTGATAACCTCATGGCTGAGGCGACCAAATTGGATAATGGTGTCCAAACGGTTGCGGAACTCCGGCGTGAAGCTCTTCTTGATCACTTCCATTGCATCGGAAGAGTGATCCTGATGCGTGAAGCCGATAGACGCTCGCGCAGCAGTTTCAGCACCGGCATTGGTGGTCATGATCACGATCACATTACGGAAGTCCGCCTTGCGCCCGTTGTTATCGGTCAGCGTCCCGTGATCCATGACCTGCAACAGCAGGTTGAAGACTTCCGGGTGAGCCTTTTCGATTTCATCGAGCAGCAGTACGCAATGCGGCTGCTTGGTGATCGCCTCGGTCAACAAGCCGCCCTGATCGAAACCGACATAGCCCGGCGGCGCACCGATCAGGCGCGACACGGTGTGACGCTCCATGTACTCGGACATGTCGAAACGGACCAGCTCGATACCCATGGCCTTGGCCAACTGCCGCGCCGCCTCGGTCTTGCCGACGCCGGTAGGCCCTGCGAACAGGAACGAACCGACCGGCTTGTCCGGCGACTTGAGGCCCGCACGGGACAACTTGATCGCAGTGGACAGCGAGTCGATCGCCGCATCCTGACCGAACACAGTGAGCTTGAGATCGCGCTCCAGGTTACGCAGCAGCTCCTTGTCGGAACTGGTGACGTGCTTTGGCGGAATCCGCGCGATCTTCGCCACGATGTCCTCGACCTGAGGCACATCGATACGCTTCACACGCTTCTCGACCGGCTGCAGGCGCTGGTAGGCGCCCGCCTCGTCGATCACGTCGATGGCCTTGTCCGGCATGTGCCGGTCATTGATGTAGCGCGACGCCAGCTCGGCCGCCGCACGCAGGGCTTCATCGGTGTACTCGATGCCGTGGTGCGCTTCAAAACGCCCCTTGAGCCCACGCAGGATGCCAATGGTGTCTTCAACCGAAGGCTCGGACACGTCGACTTTCTGGAAGCGACGCGCCAGGGCACGGTCTTTTTCGAAAATGCCGCGAAACTCCTGGAAGGTGGTTGAGCCGATGCAGCGGATATCACCCGAAGACAGCAATGGCTTAAGCAGGTTGGAGGCATCCATCACCCCACCGGAGGCCGCACCGGCACCAATGATGGTGTGGATCTCGTCGATGAACAGGATCGCCTGCGGGCGTTTTTTCAGCTCGCCGAGCAGCGCCTTGAAGCGCTTCTCGAAATCGCCACGGTACTTGGTCCCGGCGAGCAATGCGCCCAGGTCAAGGGAGTAGACGACGCTGTTGGCCAGCAGGTCCGGCACCTGGTTGTCGACAATGCGCTTGGCCAGGCCTTCGGCAATCGCGGTTTTACCCACGCCCGCCTCACCCACCAGCAACGGGTTGTTCTTGCGACGCCGCGCGAGGATCTGCGCTACACGCTCGACCTCGCTCTCACGCCCGACCAGCGGATCGATCCGCCCCTGTCGCGCCATCTCATTGAGATTGCTGGCATAGGCATCCAGCGGGTTGCTTGAAGAAGAAGACTCACCGCCCTCGTCGTCCTGCATATCCTGCTCGCCCTCGGAATGATCGCCGTGCCCGGGCACCTTGGAGATACCGTGGGCGATGTAATTGACGACATCAATACGGGCAACGCTCTGCTGCTTGAGCAGAAACACGGCCTGGCTTTCCTGTTCGCTGAAAATTGCCACCAGCACGTTTGCGCCTGTGACCTCACGCTTACCGGAGCTCTGTACGTGGAAGACAGCACGCTGCAATACCCGCTGGAAGCCCAGGGTTGGCTGGGTCTCGCGGTCCTCGTCATGCACGGGGATCAGTGGCGTGGTGGAGTCGATAAACTCCTGCAGATCATGCTTGAGTTTGTCGAGGTTGGCGCCGCACGCACGCAGAACGGTGGCGGCAGCTTCATTATCCAAAAGTGCCAGCAAAAGGTGCTCGACGGTCATGAACTCATGACGCTTCGAACGAGCCTCCTTGAAGGCAAGATTGAGGGTGACTTCGAGCTCGCGGTTTAACATAGCTTCACCTCATACCCAAGTGGTCGGCGTTAACCGTCCTTCTCGATTTCACAGAGTAGCGGATGCTGGCTTTCCCTGGCGTACTGGTTGACCTGCATGGCCTTTGTCTCGGCGATGTCGCGGGTAAACACTCCACATACTGCCCGTCCTTCTGTGTGAACGGCCAGCATTACCTTGGTCGCCAACTCGCGGTTCAGGTTAAAAAACACCTCGAGCACTTCGACGACGAAATCCATCGGTGTGTAGTCATCATTGAACAAAACCACCTTGTACATCGGCGGTGCCTGTAAAGCAGGCTTGGCCTCCTGAACAGCAATGCCTGCAGAACCGTCGTCGTCATGTTCCTGATCCGGGCGATCCTGATTGAATGTTAGTCGAATCTGGCTATTTGCATGCATGGAAAGAAAGGTTCGTCAGTGGTTCAATTACAGTGGTGGGGGCGAGCTGTCAGAATTTCAACTCTGACCGACTGGTCGCCTTGACTATCGGCAAATCGGTGTTACAACCAATAGAGCCCACAGTGGGTAAAAAAGGTCCGCGCAGTCAACCTTATTTATTCGGGTTAGGACGGATAAACTGGATGATACTCCAGTGATGGAGTCTGGTGCAGAGGGATATGGGAATGGCTAGTGGTAAGGTCAAGTGGTTCAACAATGCCAAGGGGTACGGCTTCATCAATGAAGACGGCAAGACTGAAGACCTTTTTGCGCATTATTCGGCGATTCAAGTGGAAGGCTACAAAACGGTGAAAGCGAATCAGCCTGTCACCTTTGATATCGTTCAAGGCCCAAAGGGTATGCAGGCCACGAATATCGTTCTCGTTGATACGCCTGCCACTACGAACGTCGAAAAGAAAAGCAGAAACACCGACTTACATTCAAAAAAGCAACACGCCTGATCAATTATTGAACAAAGCATTGAAAGCAAACCGGCCACCCCGAATCATCAGGGCGGCCGGTTTTCTCTGCCTGCTTACATATGTTTGATCAGCGCATCACCAAAGCCCGACGACGACACCAACGTAGCGCCATCCATCAGGCGCTCAAAGTCATAGGTCACGGTCTTGGCAGAAATCGCACCATTGGTGCCCTTGATGATCAAGTCAGCCGCCTCGACCCAGCCCATATGACGCAGCATCATTTCTGCCGACAGAATCAGTGAACCCGGGTTGACCTGGTCCTTGCCCGCATACTTGGGCGCAGTACCGTGAGTGGCTTCGAACATCGCCACGGTGTCCGACAGGTTGGCTCCCGGCGCGATACCAATACCACCAACCTCCGCCGCCAAGGCATCGGACAAGTAGTCGCCATTGAGGTTGAGCGTGGCAATCACGTCATACTCAGCCGGACGCAGCAGGATCTGCTGGAGCATGGCATCGGCAATCGCATCCTTGACCACCACATTCTTGCCGGTCTTGGGGTTCTTGAACTGCATCCACGGGCCGCCGTCGAGCAGCGTCGCGCCGAATTCTTCAGCCGCCACTTCGTAGGCCCACTCCTTGAAGGCACCTTCGGTGAACTTCATGATGTTGCCTTTGTGCACGATGGTCAGCGAGTCGCGGTCGTTATCGACTACATACTGCAGGGCCTTGCGCGCCAGGCGCTTGGTACCCTCTTTCGACACCGGCTTGACGCCAATCCCGCAATCCTGGTCGAAACGGATCTTGGTAACGCCCATTTCCTCCTTGAGGAACTTGATCACCTTGATCGCCTCAGGCGAACCGGCTTTCCACTCGATACCCGCGTAAATATCCTCGGAGTTCTCACGGAAGATGGTCATGTCCACATCGCCTGGCTTCTTGACCGGGCTGGGCACGCCTTCAAACCAGCGCACCGGGCGCAGACACACATACAGGTCGAGCTGCTGACGCAGAGCCACGTTCAGCGAGCGAATACCACCACCGACCGGCGTGGTCAGCGGGCCCTTGATGGACACCACGTAATCCTTGACCGCGTCCAGGGTTTCCTGGGGCAACCAGGTGTCCTGGTCGTAGACCTGGGTCGCCTTTTCGCCGGCATACACCTCCATCCACGAGATTTTGCGCTTGCCGCCGTAAGCCTTTTCAACAGCTGCGTCGACTACCTTGATCATCACCGGGCTGATGTCGACGCCAATACCGTCACCTTCGATATAGGGGATGATCGGTTGGTCAGGAACATTGAGAGAATGGTCTGCATTGACGGTGATTTTGTCGCCGACTGCCGGAACCTGAATCTTCTTGTATCCCATGCTGAACTCCATCTATGGATTGAACATCTGGCTGCGTTCGAGCCTACTCCAGATAAATGGCGACCGAAACCTCGCGCCATGCTCATTTGCATCGAAAACAGCATAAATTGTCGCCTACAAGCCTGAAAGCAAAGGGAAAAGTGCCAATCTTGAGCACATCATTCAACTTTCGGCGTAACCCCGCCCCTGCGACCTTTAGACCAATGGACGACACACCTTTTGTATGAAGGCTCTGCGTAAGCATAGCGACCTATGTATAATGCCGCCGCTGACCAAAGAGTCACGACGGTTGACCGCTCTAGACAGTAGCCTTCAGCCAGAAAGCAGGACTATTACAATAGTCCAAACGCTTGACGCTCGACTGATGCAACCCAACATCACCGCGAAGAAACCTCGACATTTCGCTCATGGATGACTTTGAACGAACGCGCTCCACCCGGCGCATCTCGAGTTTCTGCGCACGCTTTCAGCAAAGAAGAGAGTTAATCCGAATATGCCCACCCGCTCGAAGATCATCTACACCTTCACCGACGAAGCTCCAGCCCTCGCCACCTATTCACTGTTGCCTATCGTAGAGGCCTTCACGGCTTCCGCTGATATTGCCGTTGAAACCCGCGACATCTCCCTCGCAGGGCGCATCCTCGCAAGCTTCCCCGAGCAACTGGGCACCAAGGCTATCCCGGACCACCTCGCCGAACTGGGCGACCTGGCCGTAACCCCTGAAGCCAACATCATCAAGCTGCCTAACATCAGTGCCTCGACCCCGCAGCTGCAAGCCGCGATCAAGGAACTGCAGGCCCAGGGCTACGCCCTGCCGGACTACCCGGAAACCGTAACCACCGACGCGGAAAAAGAAACCCGTGCACGTTACGACAAGGTCAAGGGCAGCGCCGTGAACCCGGTACTGCGCGAAGGCAACTCCGACCGCCGCGCGCCGCTGTCGGTCAAGAACTACGCACGCAAGCACCCGCACAAGATGGGCGCCTGGGCTGCCGACTCCAAGTCGCACATTGCCCACATGAGCAATGGTGACTTCTACGGCAGCGAAAAAGCCGTACAGATCGAAGCCGCCGATGCTGTCAAAATTGCGCTGGTTGCCCAGGACGGCACCACCACCGTCCTGAAAGAAAAGACCAGCGTCCAGGCCGGCGAGATCATCGACACCGCCGTGCTGAGCAAGAAAGCGCTGCGCAGCTTCATCGCCGCCGAAATCGAGGACGCCAAGAAGCAAGGCGTGCTGCTGTCGGTTCACCTCAAAGCCACCATGATGAAGGTCTCCGACCCGATCATGTTCGGCCAGATCGTTGCCGAGTTCTATAAAGATGCCCTGGCCAAGCACGCTACCGTGCTTGAGCAGATCGGCTTCAACCTGAACAACGGCATCGGCGACCTGTATGCCCGCATCAAGGCCCTGCCGGCCGACCAGCAAGCGCAGATCGAAGCCGACATCCAGGCCGTCTACGCCGCTCGTCCTGCCCTGGCGATGGTCAACTCCGACAAAGGCATCACCAACCTGCACGTGCCGAGCGACGTGATCGTCGACGCCTCGATGCCAGCCATGATCCGTGACTCCGGCAAGATGTGGGGCACCGACGGCCAGTTGCACGACACCAAGGCTGTGATCCCGGATCGCTGCTACGCCACCATCTACCAGGCGGTCATCGAAGACTGCAAGGCCAATGGCGCCTTCGACCCGACCACCATGGGCAGCGTGCCAAACGTTGGCCTGATGGCCAAGAAAGCCGAAGAGTACGGCTCCCACGACAAGACCTTCCAGATCAAGGCTGACGGCGTTGTTCGCGTCACCGACAGTCAGGGCAACCTGCTGATGGAACAGAAAGTCGAGGCCGGCGACATCTTCCGCATGTGCCAGACCAAAGACGCGCCGATCCAGGACTGGGTCAAGCTCGCCGTCAACCGTGCCCGCGCCAGCAACACCCCGGCCATTTTCTGGCTGGACCCCAAGCGCGCTCACGATGGCGTAGTGGTCGAGAAAGTTCAGGCGTACCTGAAAGACCACAACACCGAAGGCCTGGACATCCGCATCATGGCCCCGGTCGATGCGATGAAGTTCACCCTGGAGCGCACCCGCAAGGGCCTGGACACCATTTCGGTGACCGGCAACGTGCTGCGCGACTACCTGACCGACCTGTTCCCGATCATGGAACTGGGCACCAGCGCCAAGATGCTGTCGATCGTGCCGCTGATGAACGGCGGCGGCCTGTTCGAAACCGGCGCTGGCGGTTCGGCTCCCAAGCACGTTCAGCAGCTGCTGGAAGAAAACTTCCTGCGTTGGGACTCCCTGGGCGAGTTCCTGGCCCTTGCCGCTTCCCTTGAGCACCTGGGTGTGACCTACAACAACCCCAAAGCCTTGGTACTGTCCAAGACCCTGGACCAGGCTACCGGCCAGTTCCTGGACAACAACAAGTCGCCATCGCGCAAAGTCGGCAACATCGACAACCGCGGCAGCCACTTCTACCTGGCGCTGTACTGGGCCCAAGCCCTGGCCGCCCAGACCGAAGACGCTGCACTGCAAGCGCAGTTCGGCGAACTGGCAAAAACCCTGGCTGAGAACGAAGCAACCATCGTTGCCGAGCTCAACGCGGTACAGGGCAAGCCCGTGGACATCGGCGGCTACTACGCGCCGAACCCCGAGCTGACCAGCAAGGCCATGCGCCCAAGCAACACCCTCAATGCGGCGATTGCCAAGTTGAAGTAAGGTTGTAAGGATGCAAAGAAGCCCCGGCCCAGTGCCGGGGTTTCTGTTTGTAGGGACTTCATTGAAGAAACCCAATCAAATGTGGGAGCTGGCTTGCCTGCGATTACAGTCTGTCAGTTCATACAGGTGCAGCTGACCCACCGCCATCACAGGCAAGCCAGCTCCCACATTGACCGAGTCACCTTCCCGATACCGAGGTTTGCAATGACCTGGCTCCCCCACATCACCGTCGCCACCATCGTCGAAGACAACGGCCGCTTCCTGATGGTTGAAGAACTCAAGGGCGGCCGCGCCGTACTCAATCAGCCCGCCGGCCACCTGGACCCGAACGAAACCCTCACCGAGGCCGCGGTGCGTGAAACCCTCGAAGAAACCGGCTGGGATGTCGAGCCCACTGGCATCGTCGGCATTTACCTGTACACCGCACCGAGCAATGGCGTGACCTATCAGCGCGTATGCTTTATCGCCAAGGCGCTGAAACATCACCCGGACTATCAACTCGACGAAGGCATCCTGCGCGCCCGCTGGCTGACCCGTGACGAGCTGATGACCGTGCGCGATGACTGGCGCAGCGAGCTGATCATCCGCTGTATCGATGATTATCTGGCCGGCCACCGGCACAGTCTCGAATTGATCCGCCCTTCTCTTTAGCCTTAGCGGCTCGGGCCTGATAGAATCGCGTCCTTTTTCAAGACACCCGTTGAAACCCTATGCGTGATCCAGCCCCTTCTGACACACAAAAGAAGCGCGTCATCGTCGGTATGTCCGGCGGCGTGGATTCTTCCGTTTCCGCCGTTCTGCTCATGGAGCAGGGTTATGAGGTGGAAGGCCTGTTCATGAAGAACTGGGAAGAAGACGATGGAACCGAATACTGCACCGCCATGGACGACCTGGCGGACGCCCAGGCCGTGTGCGACAGGATCGGCATCAAGCTGCACACTGCCAACTTCGCCGCCGAGTACTGGGACAACGTGTTCGAGCACTTCCTGGCCGAATACAAGGCCGGCCGCACGCCGAACCCGGACATCCTGTGCAACCGCGAAATCAAGTTCAAGGCGTTCCTCGATTACGCCATGATGCTTGGCGCCGACCTGATTGCCACGGGCCACTACGTGCGCCGTCGCGATATCGATGGCCGCACCGAATTGCTCAAGGGCCTGGACCCGAACAAGGACCAGAGCTACTTCCTGCACGCCGTCGGCGGTGAACAGATTGCCAAGACCCTGTTCCCGGTCGGCGAACTGGAAAAGCCCGAAGTGCGCAAGATCGCCGAGAAACACGGCCTGGCCACCGCCAAGAAGAAAGACTCCACCGGGATCTGCTTTATCGGCGAGCGCCGCTTCAGCGATTTCCTCAAGCAGTACCTGCCGGCGCAGCCGGGCGAGATCAAGACCACCGAGGGCGAAGTGATCGGCCGTCACCATGGCCTGATGTACCACACCATTGGCCAGCGCCAGGGCCTGGGCATCGGCGGCCTGAAAGACGCAGGTGAAGAGCCTTGGTACGTGCTGGTCAAGGATCTGGAAAACAACGTGCTGGTGGTCGGCCAGGGCAACGAACATCCGTTGCTGTTCTCCGGCGCCCTGCTCGCTTCCGAGATCTACTGGGTCAACCCGATCGACCTGAGCACGCCACGCCGCCTGACCGCCAAAGTGCGCTATCGCCAGAGCGACCAGCCGTGCACCCTGGAAAAAACCGCCACAGGTTACCGCGCGACCTTCGACGACCCGCAACGTGCGGTCACCCCAGGCCAATCCGTGGTGTTCTACGACGGCGAAATCTGCCTGGGCGGCGGCGTGATTGAAGTTGCGCAAGCCTGGAGCCATCCGGCATGAGCCCGACCCAGGAGCAATTGACGGCGCTGGGCGGGGTCTTCCTCGCGGCAGTCCTGGTGGACAAGATCGCCAAGACCGGCCAGGTGACCGAGGCCGGCCTGACGTGCATGCTCGGCAGCCTGCTGGTGGTTGATCCGAAGGATACCCTGGACGTGTACGGCGGCGACGACCTGAGCCTGCGCGAAGGTTATCGCGCCCTGATCGGCGCCCTCGAACGCGACCCAAGCACCCTGCAGCGCGAGCCGTTGCGCTACGCCCTGTCGATGCTCGGCCTGGAACGGCAGCTAGCCAAGCGCGACGACCTGCTGGAAACCATCGGCAAGCGCCTGCCGCAAATCCAGTCCCAGGTTGAGCACTTCGGCCCGGCCCACGAGAACGTAATCGCGGCCTGCGGGGCGCTTTACCAGGACACCTTGAGCACCTTGCGCCAGCGCATCCAGGTGCACGGCGACATGCGCAACCTGCAGCAACCCAATAACGCCTCGAAGATCCGCGCGCTGCTCCTGGCCGGCATTCGTTCGGCGCGGTTGTGGCGGCAGTTGGGCGGACATCGCTGGCAACTGGTGATCAGCCGACGCAAATTGCTTAAAGAGCTTTACCCGTTGATGCGCAACGAATAAGTCGCATCAGCAGGCCATTTTCAAGCCGTTACGCGTAATACGCCGGTCAGTTGGCAACGGACCGGCGGATTTTTTCATGTATGATACGCGCCCCATTTCGTTGCCCGACTGTCCGAGAACACCCCATGCAGCTCTCTTCGCTCACTGCGGTTTCCCCTGTTGACGGCCGCTACGCCGGCAAAACCCAGGCCCTGCGCCCTATTTTCAGCGAATACGGTTTGATCCGTGCGCGTGTACTGGTTGAAGTGCGCTGGCTCCAGCGCCTGGCCGCTCACCCTGCCATCGGCGAAGTGCCGGCGTTTTCCGCCGAGGCCAACGCTGTATTGAACACCCTGGCGGAAAACTTCTCCCTGGAGCACGCCGAGCGTGTGAAAGAGATCGAGCGCACCACCAACCACGACGTCAAAGCCATCGAGTACCTGCTCAAAGAGCAAGCGGCCAAGCTGCCGGAACTGGCCCAAGTCAGCGAATTCATCCACTTTGCCTGCACCAGCGAGGACATCAACAACCTGTCCCACGCCCTGATGCTGCGCGAAGGCCGCGATGACGTCATGCTGCCCCTGATGCGCCAGACCGCCAACGCTATCCGTGAACTGGCGATCCGTTTCGCTGATGTGCCGATGCTCTCGCGCACCCACGGCCAGCCGGCTTCGCCGACCACCCTGGGCAAAGAGCTGGCCAACGTGGTGTACCGCCTGGAGCGCCAGATCGCTCAAGTGGCCGCCGTGCCATTGCTGGGCAAGATCAACGGCGCCGTGGGCAACTACAACGCCCACCTGTCGGCCTACCCCGAGATCGACTGGGAAGCCAACGCCCGCGCCTTCATCGAAGACGAACTGGGCCTGGGCTTCAACCCTTACACCACGCAGATCGAACCCCACGACTACATTGCCGAGCTGTTCGACGCGATTGCGCGCTTCAACACCATCCTGATCGACTTCGATCGCGATATCTGGGGCTACATCTCCCTGGGCTACTTCAAGCAGCGCACCATTGCCGGTGAAATCGGCTCGTCGACCATGCCGCACAAGGTCAACCCGATCGACTTCGAGAACTCCGAAGGCAACCTCGGCATCGCCAACGCGCTGTTCCAGCACCTGGCCAGCAAGTTGCCGATCTCTCGCTGGCAGCGCGACCTGACCGACTCCACCGTACTGCGCAACCTCGGTGTAGGCTTTGCCCACAGCGTGATCGCGTACGAAGCCAGCCTCAAAGGCATCAGCAAGCTTGAGCTCAACGAGCAGAAAATCGCCGCTGACCTGGATGCATGCTGGGAAGTCCTGGCCGAGCCGATCCAGACCGTGATGCGTCGCTACAACATCGAAAACCCGTACGAAAAACTCAAAGAACTGACACGCGGCAAGGGGATCACCTCTGAAGCGCTGCAGACTTTCATCGACGGCCTGGACATGCCAGCTGCCGCCAAGGCCGAGCTGAAACTGCTGACCCCGGCCAACTACATCGGTAACGCTGTAGAGCAAGCCAAGCGCATCTGATTACCGCAAGACCCTTGAGACGCCCGGCCGCGCCGGGCGTTTTTATTCCAGTCTTAAAAGTGCTTTTTTTCAATAGGTTACACATGAATCCTGATATCCCTCTTCAACTTCTGGGCGGCATCACGGCACGGGAATTCCTGCGCGACTACTGGCAGAAGAAACCCCTGCTGATCCGTCAGGCCATCCCTGACTTCGAAAGCCCGATCGACGCCGACGAACTGGCAGGCCTGGCCCTGGAAGAAGAAGTCGAATCGCGCCTGGTGATCGAACACGGCGAGCGCCCGTGGGAACTGCGTCGCGGCCCATTCGCCGAAGATGCCTTCAGCGCCCTGCCAGAGCGTGAGTGGACCCTGCTGGTGCAGGCGGTCGACCAGTTCGTGCCGGAAGTCGCCGAACTGCTGGAGCACTTCCGTTTCCTGCCAAGCTGGCGTATCGACGATGTGATGATCAGCTTCGCCGCGCCCGGCGGCAGCGTCGGTCCGCACTTCGATAACTACGATGTGTTCCTGCTGCAAGCCCAGGGCAAGCGCAACTGGAAGATCGGCCAGATGTGCAGCTCCGAAAGCCCGCTGCTGCAACACGCTGACCTGCGCATCCTCGCCGAATTCGAAGAAAGCGCCGAATGGGTGCTGGAGCCAGGCGACATGCTCTACCTGCCACCGCGCCTGGCGCACTTCGGCATTGCCGAAGACGATTGCATGACCTACTCGGTGGGTTTCCGCGCCCCGAGCGCCGCCGAAGTGCTGACCCACTTCACCGACTTCCTCAGCCAGTACCTGACTGACGAAGAGCGCTACACCGACGCCGACGCCCAGCCGGTCAGCGACCCACACCAGATTCAGGTCGACGCTCTGGATCGCCTCAAGGGTCTGCTGGCTGAGCACATGAGCGACGAGCGCATGTTGCTGACCTGGTTCGGCCAGTTCATGACCGAGCCGCGCTACCCGGAACTGGTCGCTGGTGAAGAGCTGGGCGAAGAAGACTTCATCAACAGCCTGCAAGATGGCGCGATTCTGGTACGCAACCCAAGCGCGCGCCTGGCCTGGTCTGAAGTCGACGACGATGTATTGCTGTTTGCCAGTGGCCAGAGCCGTTACCTGCCCGGCAAGCTGCGTGAACTGCTGAAGCTGGTGTGCTCGGCCGACGCACTGCACAGCGAAAACCTCAGCGAATGGCTGGCCGACGAAGATGGCCGCGACCTGCTGTGCGAGCTGGTCAAGCAAGGCAGCCTGGGGTTCGCGGATGAATAAGATTCACGTAAGTGTCGCGGACTGGCGAAAGGATATCGACGAGATTCGGCGCATTCGTGAAGCGGTATTTATCGCCGAGCAATCGGTTCCAGCCGAGCTCGAGTGGGATGCGGACGACGCTGGCGCCATGCATTTCCTCGCATTCGAAGGCGACTTTCCGATTGGCACCGCACGCCTGCTGCCCAGCGGCGAGATTGGTCGCGTGTCGGTGCTCAAGGACTGGCGCGGGCTGAAGGTGGGCGACAAGCTGATGGAAGCAGTGATTGGAGTGGCTGAAAAGCGCGGCCAGACCCGGCAGTTCCTCAGTGCGCAGGTGTATGCGGCGCCGTTTTATGAGCGGTTGGGTTTCAAGATCGTCAGCGATGAGTTTCTTGAAGTCGGGATTCCGCATGTGGATATGGTGCGCGGGGGCTGACTCAAGACCGAGTCGCCTATATCGGGAGCAAGCCCCCTCCCACATTTGACTGAGTCCATCCTTTGAAATGCGGTCAAAATGTGGGAGGGGGCTTGCTCCCGATAGCCATATCAGCAACACCTCAAAATGCCCTGCCTGCCAGGGCGTTTTGCCGTCTACGATTCAACTTGCGCCCCGCCAGGCCGACAAACTGGCACTATCAAGCCAAATGACTCGCAGAGATAACGGACATGTCCCTACGCACCCTGCTCACCGCCCTGCTCCTGACCGCCAGTGTTTCGGCCATGGCTGCCACCGAGGTCGTCAACCTGAGCAACCGCACCAGCGCCGACCTACTGCCCGTGGCGCAGAACTTCATCGGCAAGGACGGCACCGTCAGCGCCTACGGCAACCAGCTTATCGTTAACGCCGACCCTGCGAAGATCGAGGGCTTGCGTACCCTGCTCTCCCAACTGGACACGCCGGCCAAGCGCCTGCTGATCACCGTCGACACCAACGAAACCAACCAGCAGAACAGCGGCGACAGCCAGACCCGCATCATCAGCTATGGCACCGTCAGCCGCGATGGCGGCATCCAGCAGATCCAGGCCAGCGAAGGCGTGCCGGCGCTTATTCAGATCGGCCAGAGCGTACCGCTGACCACCACGCACCAGGATGGCTATGGCCGCCTGCAGAACCAGACCCAGTATCGCAACGTCACCCAGGGCTTTTACGTCACCGCCAGCGTCACCGGCGAGACCGTACACCTGGCTATCAGTACCAACCGTGACCGTATGAGCCAGGAACGTCCTGATGTAGTGAACGTGCAGAGCACCGACACAACCGTCAGCGGACGCTTGGGCGAATGGATTACCCTGGCAGGCATCAATGGCGAAACCCAAGCCGACAAATCTTCTACAACCCGCAGCTACTCTACTCAGGGCCGCGATGACCTGACGGTACGGGTCAAGGTCGACACCCTGAACTGAAGCACCAAAAACTGACTGGCGAGTCGTATTAGACCAAAGATGTAGTGCCTTGAAAAAAGCACTACAAAACATTTGACGATCCAAAAAAGCATGGGCATGATGGCCTCGCTCCCGCTAATCAGGGGCCCTGGCAAGGGCCTTCGGATCGCCGCTCCAAGTTACCCACCTGAGCCGATTCGTGTCTGTACCGCCCACAAGGCACGTTGGACGAGGTTGCGACTGGAACGAAGTTGTCCCGAGGGACGGAAGCTAACCAGGTAACCCGGCTACGCACTGATGAATCGTACAAAGGCCCACGACGCCCGAAGACCGTTTGCAGTTTGCCCTTACCTGCTCAACTCCGCCTTGAGCCAATCGTTCATCCCGTCGCCTACCCCGCCGAACTTGACTTGAACACCCAAGCTTCTGGTCAGCGAGCAGCCATCACCACGCACTTTCTACGTGGCTGGCAAATGGAATTTTCCACCTAGACCTATGCGACGAGGTTTTTCCCCATGGCACTGACACGCGAACAGCAAATTGCAGCCCTTGAAAAAGATTGGGCTGAAAACCCACGCTGGAAAGGCGTGACCCGCGCTTATTCCGCTGCTGACGTCGTCCGCCTGCGTGGCTCGGTCCAACCTGAGCACACCTTTGCAAAACTCGGCGCCGAGAAGCTGTGGAACCTGGTCACCCAAGGTGCCAAGCCGTCCTTCCGTCCCGACAAAGATTTCGTCAACTGCATGGGCGCCCTCACTGGCGGCCAGGCAGTCCAACAGGTAAAAGCCGGCATCCAGGCGATCTACCTGTCCGGCTGGCAAGTGGCAGCGGACAACAACTCCGCTGAATCCATGTACCCCGACCAGTCGCTGTACCCGGTGGACTCGGTTCCAACCGTGGTCAAGCGCATCAACAACTCGTTCCGTCGTGCCGACCAGATCCAGTGGAAAGCCGGCAAGAACCCGGGTGACGAAGGCTACATCGACTACTTCGCGCCAATCGTGGCTGATGCCGAAGCCGGTTTCGGCGGCGTACTCAACGCCTACGAGCTGATGAAGAGCATGATCGAGGCAGGCGCTGCCGGCGTGCACTTCGAAGACCAGCTTGCGTCAGTGAAGAAATGCGGCCACATGGGTGGCAAGGTACTGGTACCGACCCAGGAAGCCGTACAGAAGCTGACCGCTGCGCGTTTGGCCGCTGACGTTGCCGGTACACCGACCATCATCCTGGCCCGTACCGATGCCAACGCCGCTGACTTGCTGACTTCGGACTGCGACCCGTACGACCAGCCGTTCGTGACTGGCGAGCGTACTCAGGAAGGTTTCTATAAAGTCCGCGCCGGCCTCGACCAGGCCATTGCCCGCGGCCTGGCCTACGCGCCGTACGCCGACCTGATCTGGTGCGAGACCGCCAAGCCGGACCTGGACGAAGCTCGTCGCTTCGCCGAAGCGATCAAGAAGGAATACCCGGACCAACTGCTGTCCTACAACTGCTCGCCTTCCTTCAACTGGAAGAAGAACCTGGACGACGCGACCATCGCCAAGTTCCAGCGTGAACTGTCGGCAATGGGCTACAAGCACCAGTTCATCACCCTGGCCGGCATTCACAACATGTGGCACAGCATGTTCAACCTGGCGCATGACTACGCCCGCAACGACATGACTGCCTATGTGAAGCTGCAGGAGCAGGAATTCGCTGACGCCGCCAAAGGCTACACCTTCGTGGCGCACCAGCAGGAAGTGGGTACCGGCTACTTCGACGACATGACCACCGTGATCCAGGGCGGCACCTCGTCCGTGACCGCGCTGACCGGTTCGACCGAAGAAGAGCAGTTCCACTGATCCACTGAGTACACGGCCACTGCGGCCCCAGGGAAGACCTAACCGCAGTGCCGCACAACAATCACGCCCCGACTGGTTCGGGGCGTTTTTTTGCCTGCACAAAACCTACCGATGCACTGCGGACCAAATGTGGGAGGGGACTTGCTCCCGATAGCGGTGGATCAGCAACAGTTGGGTTGGCTGATACTCAGCTATCGGGAGCAAGCCCCCTCCCACAAGGAATTTTGCGCAAAACATTGATCCAGAGCGGTATTCGCACACATCCAATCGGTTAAAAGAACCGTTGCGACAACTAAGCGACACTCAAGCAAGTAACGGCAACTTCCCCCGCCACATGAGAAACAATCGCTTAAACCCCACGCAAACAATATTCATTATCATTTGGCGCCTGAAAACTTCGTTACAGCTTAAACAAAACATAATTGATGAAAAGCCCGCTAATGCCCACGGCACAAGGGCTACAGCCCCAAGAAGGTGCACTATGTGCTTATTCCACCGAATAATTTCGCCCTGGGAATTTTACTTGCCCGGTGTTTAGCCATAAAATCACCGCGATTGATTGCAGTGCGACATATCGTCACTGCATCGTTACTTTTTCGAGCTCAGAGACCTTTGCTCTCTGTTAAGGATTTCCAGCATGACCGACGCGACAGGACTCATGGCCCACAACTGGGGCTTTGCCATTTTCCTCCTCGGTGTTGTGGGCCTTTGCGCCTTCATGCTTGGCGTCTCCAGCCTACTCGGGTCAAAAGCCTGGGGCCGCAGCAAAAACGAACCGTTCGAGTCCGGCATGCTACCTACAGGTGGCGCCCGCTTGCGGCTCTCAGCCAAATTCTATCTGGTCGCGATGCTCTTCGTGATCTTCGATATCGAAGCCCTCTTTCTCTTTGCATGGTCTGTGTCCGTCCGCGAAAGCGGCTGGACCGGATTCGTCGAAGCTCTCGTTTTCATAGCAATTCTGTTGGCAGGTCTTGTCTACCTGTTCCGAGTGGGCGCCCTTGACTGGGCTCCGGAAGCTCGTCGCAAGCGGCAGGCGAAGCTGAAACAATGAGGCTTTGGCAATGCAATACAATCTCACCAGGATCGACCCGGATGCTCCTAACGAGCAGTACCCCATCGGCGAACGGGAAACCGTTTCCGACCCGTTAGAAGACCAAGTCCACAAAAACATCTACATGGGCAAGCTGGAAGACGTGCTGAGTGGCGCGGTCAACTGGGGGCGTAAAAACTCCCTGTGGCCGTACAACTTCGGCCTTTCGTGCTGCTACGTAGAAATGACCACCGCCTTCACGGCACCCCATGACATCGCCCGCTTTGGCGCCGAAGTTATCCGGGCATCACCGCGCCAGGCGGATTTCATGGTTATCGCCGGTACCTGCTTCATCAAGATGGCGCCGATCATCCAGCGTCTCTATGAGCAAATGCTCGAACCGAAGTGGGTCATCTCCATGGGTTCGTGCGCCAACTCCGGTGGCATGTACGACATCTACTCGGTCGTTCAAGGGGTGGACAAGTTCCTGCCCGTGGACGTCTACGTGCCTGGCTGCCCGCCCCGCCCTGAAGCTTTCCTGCAAGGCTTGATGCTGCTGCAGGAGTCGATTGGCAAGGAGCGTCGCCCACTGTCCTGGGTTGTCGGCGATCAAGGCGTGTACCGCGCCGAGATGCCGTCACAAAAGGAACAGCGCCGCGAACAGCGAATCGCAGTCACCAACCTGCGCAGCCCCGACGAAGTCTGATCCAGCACCGCTTCTTTTATAGAACGAAAACCTGGCTTCATTCTTTACGTTGACCGAAAGCGATAAAAAACCATGACTACAGGCAGTGCTCTGTACATCCCGCCTTATAAGGCAGACGACCAGGATGTGGTCGTCGAACTCAATAACCGTTTTGGCCCTGACGCCTTCACTGCCCAGGCCACACGCACCGGTATGCCGGTGCTGTGGGTGGCGCGTGCCAAGCTCGTCGAAGTCCTGACCTTCCTGCGCAACCTGCCCAAGCCGTACGTCATGCTCTATGACCTGCATGGCGTGGACGAGCGTCTGCGCACCAAGCGCCAGGGGCTGCCGAGCGGCGCTGATTTCACCGTGTTCTATCACCTGATGTCGCTGGAACGTAACAGCGACGTGATGATCAAGGTCGCCCTGTCGGAAAGCGACCTGAGCATCCCGACCGTGACCGGTATCTGGCCGAACGCCAGCTGGTACGAACGCGAAGTCTGGGACATGTTCGGCATCGACTTCCCGGGCCACCCGCACTTGACGCGCATCATGATGCCGCCAACCTGGGAAGGTCACCCGCTGCGCAAGGACTTCCCTGCCCGCGCCACCGAATTCGATCCGTTCAGCCTCAACCTGGCCAAGCAACAGCTTGAAGAAGAAGCGGCGCGCTTCCGTCCGGAAGACTGGGGCATGAAACGCTCCGGCACCAACGAGGACTACATGTTCCTCAACCTGGGCCCGAACCACCCTTCGGCCCACGGTGCCTTCCGCATCATCCTGCAACTGGACGGCGAAGAAATCGTCGACTGCGTACCGGACATCGGCTACCACCACCGTGGCGCCGAGAAGATGGCCGAGCGTCAGTCCTGGCACAGCTTCATCCCGTACACCGACCGTATCGACTACCTCGGCGGCGTGATGAACAACCTGCCGTACGTGCTCTCGGTCGAGAAGCTGGCCGGCATTAAAGTGCCGGACCGCGTCGACACCATCCGCATCATGATGGCCGAGTTCTTCCGGATCACCAGCCACCTGCTGTTCCTGGGTACCTATATCCAGGACGTCGGCGCCATGACCCCGGTGTTCTTCACCTTCACCGACCGTCAGCGTGCGTACAAGGTCATCGAAGCCATCACCGGCTTCCGCCTGCACCCGGCCTGGTACCGCATCGGCGGTGTGGCCCACGACCTGCCGAACGGCTGGGAGCGCCTGGTCAAGGAATTCATCGACTGGATGCCCAAGCGTCTGGACGAGTACCAAAAGGCTGCGCTGGATAACAGCATCCTCAAGGGCCGGACCATCGGCGTCGCCCAGTACAACACCAAGGAGGCCCTGGAGTGGGGTGTCACCGGTGCTGGCCTGCGTTCCACCGGTTGCGATTTCGACCTGCGCAAGGCGCGCCCGTACTCCGGCTACGAGAACTTCGAGTTCGAAGTCCCGCTGGCGGCCAACGGCGATGCCTACGACCGTTGCATCGTGCGCGTCGAAGAAATGCGCCAGAGCCTGAAAATCATCGAGCAGTGCATGCGCAACATGCCGGCCGGCCCGTACAAGGCGGATCACCCGCTGACCACGCCGCCGCCTAAAGAGCGCACCCTGCAGCACATCGAAACCCTGATCACGCACTTCCTGCAAGTCTCGTGGGGCCCGGTCATGCCGGCCAACGAGTCCTTCCAGATGATTGAAGCGACCAAGGGTATCAACAGTTATTACCTGACGAGCGATGGCGGCACCATGAGCTACCGCACCCGGATTCGTACTCCAAGCTTCGCCCACTTGCAGCAGATCCCTTCGGTGATCAAAGGCGAGATGGTCGCGGACTTGATTGCGTACCTGGGTAGTATCGATTTCGTTATGGCCGACGTGGACCGCTAAGCATGAACAGCACGCTTATCCAGACAGACCGTTTCACCCTCAGTGAAACCGAGCGCTCGGCCATCGAGCACGAGCTGCATCACTACGAAGACCCGCGCGCGGCGTCGATCGAAGCCTTGAAGATCGTCCAGAAGGAACGTGGCTGGGTGCCCGACGGCGCCCTTTACGCCATCGGCGAGATCCTCGGCATCCCCGCCAGCGACGTTGAAGGCGTGGCGACGTTCTACAGCCAGATTTTCCGTCAGCCGGTCGGCCGTCACATCATTCGCGTGTGCGACAGCATGGTCTGCTACATCGGCGGCCATGAGTCCGTGGTCAGCGAAATCCAGGCCAAGCTGGGTATCGGCCTCGGCCAGACCACCGCCGACGGCCGCTTCACGCTGCTGCCGGTGTGCTGCCTGGGCAACTGCGACAAGGCGCCGGCGTTGATGATCGACGACGACACATTCGGTGACGTACAGCCTGCTGGCGTGACCCAATTGCTCGAGGGCTACCCATGACCCTGACTTCCTTCGGCCCGGCCAACCTGATCAAGCGTTCGGCCGAGACCCACCCGCTGACCTGGCGCCTGCGTGACGACGGCGAGCCGGTATGGCTTGACGAATACCAGGCCAAGAACGGTTACGCCGCAGCGCGCAAAGCCTTCGCCGATATGGCCCAGGACGATATCGTCCAGACCGTGAAGGACGCCGGCCTCAAGGGCCGCGGCGGCGCAGGCTTCCCCACGGGTGTGAAGTGGGGCCTGATGCCCAAAGACGAATCCATCAACATCCGCTACCTGCTGTGCAACGCGGATGAGATGGAGCCCAACACCTGGAAAGACCGCATGCTGATGGAGCAACTGCCCCATCTGCTGATCGAAGGCATGTTGATCAGCGCCCGTGCGCTCAAGACCTACCGTGGCTACATCTTCCTGCGTGGCGAGTACACCACCGCCGCCAAGCACCTCAACCGTGCAGTGGCAGAAGCCAAGGCCGCGGGCCTGCTGGGCAAGAACATCCTCGGTTCCGGCTTCGATTTCGAACTGTTCGTGCACACCGGCGCCGGGCGTTATATCTGCGGTGAAGAAACCGCACTGATCAACTCCCTCGAAGGTCGCCGCGCCAACCCGCGCTCCAAGCCGCCCTTCCCCGCCGCCGTAGGCGTGTGGGGCAAGCCGACCTGCGTGAACAACGTCGAGACCCTGTGCAACGTGCCGGCGATCATCGCCGACGGCGTGGACTGGTACAAATCGTTGGCTCGCGAGGGCAGCGAAGACATGGGCACCAAGCTCATGGGCTTCTCCGGCAAGGTCAAGAACCCGGGTCTGTGGGAGCTGCCGTTCGGCGTGACCGCACGCGAGCTGTTCGAGGACTACGCCGGCGGTATGCGCGACGGCTACACCTTGAAAGCCTGGCAGCCAGGCGGCGCCGGCACCGGTTTCCTGCTTCCTGAGCACCTGGACGCACAAATGTATGCCGGCGGCATCGGCAAGGTGGGCACCCGGATGGGTACCGGCCTGGCAATGGCGGTCGACAACACCGTGAACATGGTCTCGCTGCTGCGCAACATGGAGCAGTTCTTTGCCCGTGAATCCTGCGGATTCTGCACCCCATGCCGCGACGGCCTGCCGTGGAGCGTCAAGCTGCTGATGGCCCTGGAAAACGGCGAAGGCCGCGAGGGTGATATCGAAACCCTGCTGGGCCTGGTCGGCTTCCTCGGCCCAGGCAAGACCTTCTGTGCTCACGCACCGGGCGCCGTAGAGCCATTGGGCAGCGCAATCAAATACTTCCGCTCGGAGTTCGAAGCCGGCATCGCGCCCACCAGCGCCGCCGTCCCGCCTCTGGCGAAGCCGATCGTAGTCGGCGCGTAACGCTTAAACAGGCGAAGGGTCCGTGCCCTTCGCCTGCTCATGTGCTGACGCCGTAAAGGCTGTGTAGATGCACATGAATAACAAGATTCCATTAGCCACGCCCGCTGACAACGGGCCAACGAAGAACTTTGAACCATGGCCACTATCCACGTAGACGGCAAAGCGCTCGAAGTCGATGGGGCGGACAACCTGTTACAGGCGTGTCTGTCACTCGGCCTCGATATTCCGTATTTCTGCTGGCACCCCGCGCTCGGTAGCGTCGGTGCCTGTCGCCAGTGTGCGGTCAAGCAATACACCGACGAGAACGACACCCGTGGTCGTATCGTCATGTCCTGCATGACCCCAGCCACCGACAACACCTGGATCTCCATCGACGATGAAGAGTCCAAGGCGTTCCGCGCCAGCGTTGTCGAATGGCTGATGACCAACCACCCCCACGACTGCCCGGTCTGTGAGGAAGGCGGTCACTGCCACCTGCAAGACATGACGGTGATGACCGGCCACAACGAGCGCCGTTATCGCTTCACCAAGCGTACCCACCAGAACCAGGACCTCGGCCCGTTCATTTCCCACGAAATGAACCGCTGCATCGCCTGCTACCGCTGCGTGCGCTTCTATAAAGACTACGCCGGCGGCACCGACCTGGGCGTCTTCGGCGCCCACGACAACGTGTACTTCGGTCGCGTTGAAGACGGCGTGCTTGAGAGCGAGTTTTCCGGCAACCTCACCGAGGTCTGCCCGACCGGTGTGTTTACCGACAAGACTCACTCCGAGCGCTACAACCGTAAGTGGGACATGCAATTTGCGCCGAGCATCTGCCATGGCTGCTCCAGCGGTTGCAACATCTCCCCGGGCGAGCGCTACGGCGAACTGCGTCGCATCGAAAACCGCTTCAACGGTTCGGTCAACCAGTACTTCCTGTGCGACCGTGGCCGTTTCGGCTATGGCTACGTCAACCGCGAAGACCGCCCACGCCAGCCGCTGCTGGCCGATGGTGCCAAGCTGAGCCTGGACGCCGCGCTGGATAAAGCCGCCGACCTGCTGCGCGGGCGCAATATCGTCGGTATCGGTTCGCCGCGTGCCAGCCTCGAAAGCAACTTCGCGTTGCGCGAGCTGGTCGGTGCCGAGCACTTCTACTGCGGTATCGAAGCCGGCGAGCTGGAGCGCATCCGCCTGGTCCTGCAAGTGCTGAACGACAGCCCGCTGCCGGTTCCGAACATGCGCGACATCGAAGACCACGATGCCATCTTTGTGCTCGGTGAAGACCTGACCCAGACCGCGGCGCGCATTGCCCTGTCGCTGCGCCAGTCGGTCAAAGGCAAGGCCGAAGAAATGGCCGACGCCATGCGCGTACAGCCGTGGCTTGACGCGGCGGTGAAAAACATCGGTCAGCACGCGCTGAACCCGCTGTTTATCGCCTCGCTGGCTGAAACCAAGCTCGACGACATCGCCGAAGAATGCGTGCACGCCGCACCGGACGACCTGGCACGCCTCGGTTTCGCCGTGGCCCACGCCCTCGACGCCAGCGCGCCTGCCGTCGACGGCCTGGACACCGAAGCCGTCGAACTGGCCCAGCGCATCGCCGACGCCCTGCTGGCGGCCAAGCGCCCGTTGATCATTGCCGGTACCTCGTTGGGTTCCAAGGCGCTGATCGAAGCCGCTGCCAACATCGCCAAAGCCCTGAAGCTGCGCGACAAGAACGGCTCCATCAGCCTGGTGGTGCCGGAAGCCAACAGCCTGGGCCTGGCCATGCTCGGTGGCGAGTCCCTGGACGCCGCCCTGCAAGCAGTGACCGACGGCAGCGCCGACGCCATTGTGGTATTGGAAAACGACCTGTACACCCGCACCGCTGCCGCCAAGGTTGACGCTGCGCTGGACGCTGCCAAAGTCCTGATCGTGGCCGACCACCAGAAGACCGCCACCAGCGAGCGTGCCGACCTGGTGCTGCCAGCCGCCACCTTCGCCGAAGGCGACGGTACCCTGGTCAGCCAGGAAGGCCGCGCCCAGCGCTTCTTCCAGGTGTTCGATCCGAAGTACATGGATGCCAGCATCCTGGTGCACGAAGGCTGGCGCTGGCTGCACGCCCTGCGCGCGACCCTGCTGAACCAGCCGATCGACTGGACCCAGCTCGACCACGTGACCGCTGCCACCGCCGCCAGCGCGCCGCAGCTGGCTCGTATTGTCGATGCCGCGCCGTCTGCCGCGTTCCGTATCAAGGGCCTGAAACTGGCCCGTGAACCGCTGCGCTACTCCGGTCGTACCGCCATGCGCGCCGACATCAGCGTGCACGAACCGCGTACCCCGCAAGACATCGACACTGCGTTCGCCTTCTCCATGGAAGGTTACTCGGGCTCGGCCGAGCCGCGTCAGCAGGTGCCGTTTGCCTGGTCGCCGGGCTGGAACTCGCCGCAGGCCTGGAACAAGTTCCAGGATGAAGTCGGTGGTCACATCCGTGCTGGCGACCCGGGCACCCGCCTGATCGAAAGCACCGGTGACGCGCTGAACTGGTTCACTGCGGTACCGCGTCCGTTCAACCCGGCTCCGGGTACCTGGCAGGTCGTGCCGTTCTTCCACCTGTTCGGCAGCGAAGAAACCTCTTCCAAGGCCGCGCCGGTTCAAGAGCGCATTCCTGCCGCTTACGTGTCCGTGGCCAAGTCCGAAGCCGACCGCCTGGGCGTCAACGACGGTGCGCTGCTCAGCCTCAACGTGGCCGGCCAGACCCTGCGTCTGCCGCTGCGTATCAATGACGAGCTGGGTGCCGGCCTGGTTGCACTGCCTAAAGGCATCGCCGGTATTCCGCCTGCCATTTTCGGCAAAACCGTTGACGGTCTGCAGGAGGCAGCGCAATGACTTGGTTCACGCCGGAAGTAATTGACGTGATCATCTCGGTGGTCAAGGCCATCGTGATCCTGTTGGCCGTGGTCGTCGCGGGCGCGCTGCTCAGCTTCGTCGAACGTCGCCTGCTGGGCTGGTGGCAGGACCGTTACGGTCCGAACCGCGTTGGCCCATTCGGCATGTTCCAGATCGCGGCCGACATGCTGAAAATGTTCTTCAAGGAAGACTGGACCCCGCCGTTCGCCGACAAGGTGATCTTCACCCTGGCACCGGTGGTAGCCATGAGCGCCTTGCTGATCGCCTTCGCGATCATCCCGATCACCCCGACCTGGGGCGTGGCGGACCTGAACATCGGCTTGCTGTTCTTCTTCGCCATGGCCGGTCTGTCGGTGTATGCGGTGCTGTTCGCCGGTTGGGCCAGTAACAACAAGTTCGCCCTGCTGGGCAGCTTGCGGGCCTCGGCCCAGACCGTGTCCTACGAAGTGTTCATGGGCCTGGCCCTGATGGGCATCGTGGTGCAGGTCGGCTCGTTCAACATGCGCGATATCGTCGAGTACCAGGCACAGAACCTGTGGTTCATCATTCCGCAGTTCTTTGGCTTCTGCACCTTCTTCATCGCTGGCGTGGCCGTGACTCACCGTCACCCGTTCGACCAGCCGGAAGCGGAGCAGGAACTGGCCGACGGTTACCACATTGAATATGCCGGCATGAAGTGGGGCATGTTCTTCGTCGGTGAGTACATCGGCATCATCTTGATCTCGGCCCTGCTGGTCACGCTGTTCTTCGGCGGCTGGCACGGTCCGTTCGGCATCCTGCCGCAGTTGGCCTTCTTCTGGTTCTTCTTGAAGACCGCGTTCTTCATCATGCTGTTCATCCTGCTGCGCGCCTCGATTCCGCGCCCACGCTATGACCAGGTGATGGATTTCAGCTGGAGATTCTGCCTGCCGCTGACCCTGATCAATTTGCTGGTGACGGCTGCCGTCGTGTTGTTGAACACGCCAGCTGCCGCGGTTCAGTGAGGATTTGACCCATGTTCAAATATATTGGCGACATCGTTAAGGGTACCGGTACCCAGTTGCGAAGCCTGGTGATGGTGTTCGGTCACGGCTTTCGCAAACGCGACACCCTGCAATACCCCGAAGAAGCGGTGTACCTGCCGCCGCGCTATCGCGGCCGCATCGTACTGACCCGCGACCCCGATGGCGAAGAGCGTTGCGTAGCCTGCAACCTGTGCGCCGTGGCGTGCCCGGTGGGTTGCATCTCCCTGCAGAAAGCTGAAACCGAAGACGGTCGCTGGTACCCGGACTTCTTCCGTATCAACTTCTCGCGCTGCATTTTCTGCGGCCTCTGCGAGGAAGCTTGCCCGACCACCGCGATCCAGCTCACACCGGATTTCGAGATGGCCGAGTTCAAACGTCAGGACCTGGTGTACGAGAAAGAAGATCTGCTGATCTCTGGTCCCGGTAAAAACCCTGATTACAACTTCTATCGTGTTGCAGGTATGGCCGTTGCCGGTAAGCCGAAGGGCGCCGCACAAAACGAAGCCGAGCCGATCAACGTGAAGAGCTTGCTGCCTTAAGGAAGAAAGATGGAATTCGCTTTCTATTTCGCATCGGGTATTGCAGTGGTGTCCACGCTTCGCGTGATCACCAACACCAACCCCGTGCACGCCCTGCTCTACCTGATCATTTCGTTGATCGCCGTGGCCATGACCTTTTTCAGCCTCGGCGCACCGTTCGCCGGTGTACTGGAAGTGATCGCCTACGCCGGCGCCATCATGGTGCTGTTCGTGTTTGTGGTGATGATGCTCAACCTGGGGCCGGCTTCGGTCGCCCAGGAGCGCGTCTGGCTCAAGCCCGGCATCTGGCTCGGCCCGGTTGTCCTCGCAGCATTGCTGCTGGGTGAACTGCTGTATGTACTGTTCGCTCACCAGAGCGGCCAGGCCATCGGCCACACCACCGTAGACGCCAAAGCCGTGGGCATCAGCCTGTTCGGCCCGTACCTGCTGGTGGTCGAACTGGCTTCGATGCTGCTGCTCGCCGCAGCCATCACCGCCTTCCACTTGGGCCGCAACGAAGCCAAGGAGCAATGACGATGCCTGCTATCCCTTTGGAGCATGGTCTGGCGGTCGCCGGCATCCTGTTCTGCCTTGGCCTGGTCGGCCTGATGGTGCGCCGTAACATTCTGTTCGTGTTGATGAGCCTGGAAATCATGATGAACGCCGCGGCACTGGCGTTCATCGTGGCGGGCGCACGTTGGGGCCAGCCGGATGGACAAGTCATGTTCATCCTGGTGATCAGCCTTGCAGCCGCCGAAGCCAGTATTGGCCTGGCGATCCTGCTGCAGCTGTATCGTCGCTTCCACACGCTTGATATCGACGCTGCCAGTGAGATGCGCGGATGAACATGATCTTTCTGACTTTCGTATTCCCCCTGATCGGTTTCCTGCTGCTGTCGTTCTCTCGCGGGCGCTGGTCGGAAAACCTCTCGGCCTTGATCGGCGTGGGTTCCATCGGCCTGTCGGCCATCGTGGCCGCCTATGTCATCTGGCAATTCAACGTGGCGCCGCCAGAAGGCGGTCACTACACCCTGGTGCTGTGGCAGTGGATGTCGGTGGAAGGCTTCAAGCCCAACTTCGCCCTCTACGTCGACGGCCTGTCGATCACCATGCTCGGCGTGGTGGTCGGTGTAGGCTTTTTGATCCACCTGTTCGCGTCTTGGTACATGCGCGGTGAAGCGGGCTACTCGCGCTTCTTCTCGTACACCAACCTGTTTATCGCCAGCATGTTGTTCCTGGTGCTCGGCGATAACCTGTTGTTCCTGTACTTCGGCTGGGAAGGCGTGGGCCTGTGCTCGTACCTGTTGATCGGTTTCTACTACAGCAACCGCAACAACGGCAATGCGGCACTCAAGGCATTTATCGTCACCCGTATCGGCGACGTGTTCATGGCCATTGGCCTGTTCATCCTGTTCCAACAGGTGGGCACGCTGAACATCCAGGAACTGCTGGTGCTGGCACCGCAGAAATTCCAGGTCGGCGACTTCTGGATCACCTTGGCGACCCTGATGCTGCTGGGCGGCGCCGTGGGTAAATCCGCGCAACTGCCGCTGCAAACCTGGCTGGCGGATGCCATGGCCGGCCCTACCCCGGTATCGGCACTGATCCACGCCGCCACCATGGTGACCGCCGGTGTCTACCTGATCGCCCGTACCCACGGCCTGTTCACCCTGGCGCCGGACATCCTGCATCTTGTAGGTATCGTCGGTGGCGTGACCCTGGTACTGGCCGGTTTTGCTGCCCTGGTACAGACCGACATCAAGCGTATCCTCGCCTACTCGACCATGAGCCAGATCGGCTACATGTTCCTGGCCCTGGGCGTCGGCGCCTGGGACGCGGCGATCTTCCACCTGATGACCCACGCGTTCTTCAAGGCGTTGCTGTTCCTCGCCTCCGGTGCGGTGATCGTCGCCTGCCACCACGAGCAGAACATCTTCAAGATGGGCGGCCTGTGGAAGAAACTGCCACTGGCCTACGCCAGCTTCATCGTCGGTGGTGCCGCACTCGCAGCCCTGCCGTTGGTGACCGCCGGTTTCTACTCCAAGGACGAAATCCTCTGGGAAGCGTTTGCCAGCGGTAACCAGAACCTGCTCTACGCAGGCCTGGTGGGTGCGTTCATGACCTCGCTGTACACCTTCCGCCTGATCTTCATCACCTTCCACGGTGAAGCCAAGACCGAAGCACACGCAGGCCATGGCATCTCCCACTGGCTGCCACTGTCGGTGCTGATCATCCTGTCGACCTTCATCGGCGCCATGATCACTCCACCACTGGCCGGCGTATTGCCAGAAAGCGTCGGCCATGCCGGCGGCGCAGACAAGCACAGCCTGGAAATCGCCTCGGGCGCCATTGCCATCGCCGGTATCCTGCTGGCCGCCCTGCTGTTCCTCGGCAAGCGTCGCTTCGTGACCGCCGTGGCCAACAGTGGCATCGGGCGCTTCCTGTCGGCCTGGTGGTTCGCTGCCTGGGGCTTCGATTGGCTCTACGACAAACTGTTCGTCAAGCCATACCTCGCCATCAGCCATGTACTGCGCAAAGACCCACTCGACCAGACCATCGGTTTGATCCCGCGCGCCGCCAAGGCCGGTCACACCGCCCTGAGCCGCAGCGAGACTGGCCAACTGCGTTGGTATGCAGCGTCCATGGCGGCCGGTGCCGTGCTGGTGATCGGCGCCATCGTCGTGGTAGCGGTCTGACTATGTTTAAGTGCACTGCGTACTTTGCAAACTTGCGAAAGGAAACGAGCCCGTCATGATTCTGCCCTGGCTAATCCTGATCCCCTTTATCGGCGGCCTGCTCTGCTGGATGGGTGAACGCTTCGGCGCCACCCTCCCCCGCTGGATTGCGTTGCTGACCATGTCCCTGGAACTCGCACTCGGCCTCTGGCTGTGGGCCCATGGTGACTATTCATTCGCTCCGGCACCGGGTGTCGATCCCACCTTCGCGCTTGAATTCAAGCACGTGTGGATCCAGCGCTTCGGCATCAACGTGCACCTGGCTCTCGACGGCTTGTCGCTGTTGATGATCCTGCTGACCGGCCTGCTGGGTATCCTCTCGGTACTCTGCTCCTGGAAAGAGATCCAGCGTCACGTGGGCTTCTTCCACCTGAACCTGATGTGGATCCTGGGCGGCGTGGTCGGCGTGTTCCTGGCGCTGGACCTGTTCATGTTCTTCTTCTTCTGGGAAATGATGCTGGTGCCGATGTACTTCCTCATCGCGCTCTGGGGTCACAGTTCTTCGGACGGCAAGAAAACCCGGATCTACGCGGCGACCAAGTTCTTCATCTTCACCCAGGCTTCCGGCCTGATCATGTTGGTGGCGATCCTGGGCCTGGTCCTGGTCAACTTCAACAGCACCGGCGTGATTACGTTCAACTACGCCGACCTGTTGAAAACCAAGATGTCGCTGACCACCGAGTACATCCTGATGCTCGGCTTCTTCATCGCCTTCGCGGTGAAGCTGCCAGTGGTGCCGTTTCACTCCTGGTTGCCTGACGCTCACGCCCAGGCGCCGACTGCCGGTTCCGTGGACCTGGCCGGTATCCTGTTGAAGACGGCGGCCTACGGCCTGCTGCGTTTCGCCCTGCCGCTGTTCCCGAATGCCTCGGCCGAGTTCGCGCCGATCGCCATGACCCTGGGTCTGATCGGGATCTTCTACGGTGCGTTCCTGGCCTTCGCGCAAACCGACATCAAGCGCCTGATTGCCTTCTCGTCCGTTTCCCACATGGGTTTCGTACTGATCGGCATCTACTCCGGCAGCCAACTGGCGCTGCAAGGCGCAGTGATCCAGATGTTGGCCCACGGTGTTTCGGCCGCTGCCCTGTTTATCCTCAGTGGTCAGTTGTACGAGCGCCTGCATACCCGTGACATGCGTGAAATGGGTGGCGTGTGGTCGCGCATTGCTTACCTGCCGGCGATCAGCCTGTTCTTCGCCGCTGCATCCCTGGGCTTGCCGGGTACCGGTAACTTCATCGGCGAGTTCCTGATCCTGATGGGTGCCTTTGTGCAGACGCCGTGGATCAGCGCCATTGCTACCTCCGGCCTGGTGTTCGGTTCGGTGTACTCGCTGATCATGATCCACCGCGCCTACTTCGGCCCGGCCAAGTCCGACACCGTCCTGCAAGGGATGGATGCGCGCGAACTGATCATGGTGCTCGGCCTTGCGGTGTTGCTGATCTTCATCGGCGTGTACCCGCAACCGTTCCTGGACACTTCTGCCGCAACGATGCATGGCGTGCAGCAGTGGTTCGGCACCGCCTTCTCTCAACTCGCTTCGGCCCGGTAAGAGCGCTATGGAATTCACGATCCAACACTTTATCGCGCTTGCGCCGCTGCTGATTACCAGCCTCACCATCGTGGTGGTGATGCTGGCAATCGCCTGGCGCCGCAATCACTCGCAAACGTTCCTGCTGTCCTGCGCCGGGTTGAACCTGGCCCTGCTGTCGATCATCCCGGCCCTCAAGGTCGCGCCACTGGCGGTCACGCCATTGATGATGGTCGATGACTTCGCGCTGCTGTACATCGCCCTGATCCTGGTGGCGACCCTGGCCTGCGTCACCCTCGCCCACGCCTACCTCGGCGAAGGCGGCACCGGCTACCCGGGTAACAAGGAAGAGCTGTACCTGCTGATCCTGCTGGCTGCGGCCGGCGGTATCGTGCTGGTCAGCGCGCAGCACCTGGCCGGCTTGTTCATCGGCCTGGAACTGCTGTCGATCCCGACCTACGGCCTGGTGGCCTACGCCTTCTTCAACAAGCGCTCCCTGGAAGCCGGCATCAAGTACATGGTGCTGTCGGCGGCCGGTTCCGCGTTCCTGTTGTTCGGTATGGCCCTGCTCTACGCAGAAGCCGGCAGCCTGAGCTTCACCGGTATCGGCCACGCCCTGGCCGCCACCAACAGCCCGGCGCCAATCGCCCAACTTGGCCTGGCGATGATGCTGATCGGCCTGGCGTTCAAGCTGTCGCTGGTACCCTTCCACCTGTGGACCCCGGACGTGTACGAAGGCGCCCCGGCGCCGGTGGCCGCGTTCCTGGCGACTGCGTCGAAGGTAGCGGTATTTGCGGTGATGGTGCGTCTGTTCCAGATCTCCCCTGCCGCCAACACCGGCGTGCTGAGCAACGTGCTGACCGTGATCGCCATTGCGTCGATCCTGTTCGGTAACCTGCTGGCGCTGACCCAGAACAACCTCAAGCGTCTGCTGGGTTACTCGTCCATCGCCCACTTCGGCTACCTGCTGATCGCCCTGGTGGCGAGCAAGGGCCTGGCCGTGGAAGCCATTGGCGTGTACCTGGTCACCTACGTGATCACCAGCCTCGGCGCCTTCGGTGTGATCACGCTGATGTCTTCGCCTTACAAAGGCCGTGACGCCGACGCCCTGTACGAATACCGCGGCCTGTTCTGGCGCCGTCCGTACCTGACCGCCGTACTCACCGTAATGATGCTGTCGCTGGCCGGTATTCCGCTGACTGCGGGCTTTATCGGCAAGTTCTACATTGTCGCAACCGGTGTTGAAGCCCACGAGTGGTGGTTGGTAGCGTCCCTGGTATTGGGCAGCGCCATCGGCGTGTTCTACTACCTGCGCGTGATGGTCACCCTGTACCTGATCGAGCCCAACCTGCGCCGTGTGGATGCCGAGTTGCATTGGGAACAGAAGGCAGGCGGCGTGATGCTGCTGGCCATCGCCCTGCTCGCGTTCTTCCTGGGCGTGTACCCACAACCGTTGCTCACCTTGGTGCAGCATGCGGTGCTGGGGGTTTGATCGCTTAGGTTGATGCAGTCAACAGAACGGCGCCTTTGGGCGCCGTTTTGCGTTTCCCAGGATCTGCTTTTCCCCTCCCCTGCTCGCTGAATTTTCCTCCTCGATCTGCCTCTTCATCCGGCATCTACCCGATGAAGCCGGCCGTATGGTGTTTGCGTTTTAGGAAAGTTCCCACCGCGCGGTCACTTGACCTAACGCGAGTGGGCCACCAAACTCTACGCAGGCTACGTACAGAACATGGATGCTCTATTTATCGAACTGCCGGCATTCGAGCGGCATCGCAAGGACTATCTGAGTGAGGAGCTTTTCCAGGGTTTTCAACAGGAGTTAATGAAAAACCCCGAAGCAGGAGATGTGATCGAAGGAACGGGCGGGTTGAGAAAGGTTCGCTTCGTTGATGAAAGGCGAAACAAAGGCAAGCGTGGTGGCCTGCGAGTCATTTACTACTGGTGGTCAGGCGGCACGCAATTCTGGTTATTCACCTTGTACGGCAAGCACGAACAGAGCGACCTGACACCCCACCACAAGAAAGCTCTTAAACACATGCTGGACAGGGAAATCAAAGCGAGAACACATCATGAAACGTGACATCTTTTCCGAACTGGTCGAAGGCTTCGACGCCCTGGCCGATGAGCGCCAGGGTAAAATCACCCTGCGCAACCACAAGGTCCACCTTAACAAGCTGGCGCCGCTCACCGCTGATGAGGTGATCGCCGTGCGCCAGCAACTCAACCTTTCCCGGTCGGTATTCGCCATGTACCTGCGTACCAACACCCGCACCCTGGAGAACTGGGAACAAGGCCGGGTCAAGCCCAACGCCCAGGCCGTCACCCTGATCCGTCTGGTAGCGCGTTTTCCTGAAACCGTGGCGCAACTTGCCGCATTGGGCTGACCTGCGAAAGCAAAAAAAAACGCCCCGATTATCGAGGCGTTTTTTGCAGTACAACAGCGTCAGAATGCAATACCGACCTTGAAGCCGTATTCGTCACGCTTGAGCTTGGTGTTGTCGGCCACATAGGAGTCGTCGTCGAGCTTGTACTCGGTGCGGGTGTAGTACAGGCCCGCCATCACTGGCAGGTCGCCCTTCTGGTTCATCAGCAGGCTGACTTCAGCATAGGGGTTGGTGCGGTCCTTGAGGTCCACGCTGTCGCTGCCAACGCCGTCTACCTTGAGTTTGGCACGGCCATCGATGGTGTGACGGGCGCCGGCTTCAACGCGCAGCGTCATGTCATCGAACTGGTGGTTGTAGCCCAGCGCAGCCTTGGCGAACGGCGACTTGTTGGTCAGCTTCATATCGTAGCCATTGGTGTCCGGCTCATAGCGGGTCCAGGTGTAGCCACCGCCTACGATCACGTCGACGAAGTTGCGCGCATCCAGCGCGGCACGCCAGCCGAGGTCAAGGTCGGCCTGGCCTTCCTTGAGCTTGTTGTCGCTTTTTTCGCCGTACTTGGCTTCGATACCGGCCTGGTAGATGAAGCCGGACTCGGCGGTGAGCTTGTTGCCGAAGTTATAGAACAGGCCCGCTTCAGGCATGTGGTCCTTGTCGCTTTCGCTACCGCCTTCCAGCTTGAAGTCGTTGTAGCTGCCCAGGATCCCGAACGTGGAGATCGGGTCGGTGGAAGGTGCAGCGAACACCACGCCAGGCGCAGCGACCAGGGCCAGCAACGAGGTGTTCTTGAGAAATTTTCCGAATAGTTTGGACATCGTTTTACATCTCCATTTTAAGGTGGGCAAAGTATTCAGGAATCGGTTCGAACCTTGGCGTTTGCAAAAAGTTCGAACGGATTTGCACCAAAATGGAGAAAAAACGGTTCAGCGAAGGCTCTATCTCAATATTCTTGAGGATTCGTGCGGATAAGGCTTCCAACGGCTTCGCGAAGTCGAGGCTGATCCGGCAGCTGAATCCCGAACGTGTCGTGCAATAGCGCCAGCAACTCGTCGGCGCTTTGAAGCGTGCGCTTTTCACTGGGCCGATCCAGGTAATGAAGCGCATAGTGGGCGTTGGCCAAGGTATGACGTTTACCGGGGGCAAGCAGCGCAGCCTTCAACTGCCCAACGAACGGCGACCCCGGGTGCGTGGAGACGTACCAGTTGCCGATTTCGTAGTCGATATCTGCCTGCACTTGCAGATCGAACACGTACAAGCCGCGCCACTCTTCACCGACCTGGGCCCACAATGTGTAGCTGCCCTGATTGCATGTCAGGCGAAAAGGCTCATGGGCAGTGGCTTGGGGAGCTTCGTTGTCCAGTTGCAACGGGCTGCTGGGGACCATGCCACCGAAGCCGACATCGGTGATATAGCGCACGCCGTCGAGGGTCACCAGGCTCAGACGATGAGTACGGCCGGTGTGGGCGTCCGGTGGCCCGCCAATCACCACACGACCGGTAATGCCGCGAGCCTCATAGCCCAGCTCCTGCAACAAGGCCAGGAACAGCTGGTTCAACTCATAGCAATAGCCGCCGCGTCCTTGGTGCAACACCTTCTGTGTGACGCTTTGCAGGTCAATCGGCACCGGCGCGTGCATCAGGGTCGACAGGCTTTCAAAGGCAAAGGTGCAGACATGGCGCAGCTGCAAGTCCCGCAGGGTCTGCAAGGTGGGTGCCGGTGGCGAGGCATAGCCCAGGCGTTGCAGGTACAGGCGGCTATCCGTGGGTGTGAGCATGGTGCGATCCTCGGGCGCAGGGCAAGAGCGTCACTATGCCGCGCCACTGCGTACGTTGTCATTTTGAATGAACCTTTTAGAACGCTGGCCTATCCATCTATAACAAGACAGGGAGGCAACATGAGTACCGCAAAAATCTACACCATCCACTATCAGCTACACGGTAAACCCAAGTCTTTCGTGGTGCGCGCCGAGGTGATGAATAACGCCGAAGCCTGGCACTGGGCGGCCGTTGATGCCGACATTGCCCATGTCAGCCGCATCGGCCGCGTCGGTCACGAGCAAGTGAAAAAAACCACCCGGCCCTGGGCGGAAAAATACGGCATCACCGACGTCAGTTGGACCCCCCCCAAATAAACAAAGCCCCGCACGACGGCGGGGCTCGATTCACTTCTTCAAGTCGCCCAACGGATCGTAGGGCGGCTTTTTCTCAGATGACTTTTTCTCATCCAGCGGCGCAATAGCCGGACCTACCGGGTCGACCTGAGGGTCGGCCACATCTGGCGAGTCCGGGTCGAAACCCAGCTCATCCTTGCCACTGGCGTGCTCGTTGGAGTGGGGACCATCGGTACGTTTGTTCATCACATGCTCCTGCTAAAGCGGGCGCGCTTTGTCGTGGAGGTTTTCCAGGTCTTGTTCGACGTGCTCGACATCGTTGTCGGGGCCACGCTCTTTGGGATCGTTGGGGCGCAACGCATCGTTGTCGCGCTCCTCCTCACCCGGCGTGCGGTTCGGATCCGGTGTACCTGGCGGTGGCTGCTTGTGTTCAGACATGATGGCTTACCTCATGAGGGGCTTCACAGGTTTAGAGAAACCGTGCGCAGTCATCGTTCAACTTCATTGCTGCAAGCATGAGAAGATGACCGCCCTTTCTGGAGACCTGACCCGGATGTTCGAGCTCAAACCCTGCGACCCTGTCACCTACCGTCAACAGACCCGCCGCAGCACGCTGATAGTGGCCGTGCTGTTCCTGGCCCTGGCCATGCTGCTGTCGAGCCTCGCGGTGATGCTGTTCGGTGAGCCTGGCGGGGACAACTTTCGCTTCAATGTCGGCGGTGTATTTGCCGGGGTGTTGATCACCGTCGCACTGGTGCGTGGCCCGTTCTGGTCCCAGCCCTGGCTGGCGCCGGCGGTGTATGGCTGGCAACTCAAGCGCAGCCTGATGAGCGTGACCAACGTAATGCACAAGGTCACCGAGCGGGTACAAGCCAACGACCCGGCCGCCATCAAACTGTTGCGTTTCTATCACCTGGGGCTGACGCAAATGCATGAGCTGGATGCCAACTCCAGCGCCCAGGCGCAACTGGTCGGCGAGATCGACGCACACAAGACCAAGATGCACGCACTGGGGATCGATACCGAACAAACCCGGCTTGACCCCGCGTGGCTGGAAACGCTCAAAAGCGCTTGAGGCGTACGTCAGGGAGCAGGCAAAGGTCGTTAAAAAACCAAACTCAGGTCCAGACGCCCTTCCCTGACCGGGGGACACCAGTAATAGCCACCAGTCAATGGCTTACTGATGCGATACAAACCATCGACAATCCCATCCTCCAACCCGCTCATACGCCGAAGCTGCGCCTCAAATGCATCGAAGGAATGACCAAACGCAAGAAACATCAATCCTGCCTGGCCATTCTCGGCCCAAGGCATCGAGCGTCGCACCACGAAGGCTTCCGGGGTGAAGCTTTCCTGGGCTGTGCGCTTGGTGTGGGCCGATTCCGGAGCGTCGTCGAGTTCTTCGTTGTCGCCATGGCGGCGGCCGATGATGTGGTCACGCTCCTGCGCAGGCAACGCGGCGAACCCGTCGAGGTCGTGCTGCCATTGCTGGATAGCGGCAAAGCTGGCACCGCTGTCGGTCAAGGCGGCTTCCACGGCGGCATCGTCGTGGGGGTTTTCGGTGCCGTCTTCGTAATCGGTCAGGTCAAAGCCGGTCTTGTAGCGGAAGCCTTCAGTCGATTGCACCAGGCGAAACGCCGGGGCCAGGGCTTTCTCGATGGCACGACTACGCAGCAGCAACTCGCCACGATCCACCCCATGCAGCCATACCCACAGCGCCTGTTGAGTCGAAGGGTTGTCAGCGCCAGGGCCGCTGACGGCGGGGAATGCACGCAGCCCTTCAATTTCGGCGCCCAGCGCCTTTACCAGCGGTTCACCGAAACCGACCACGGCCGCCGCATCCGTCAACTGCACCAGCGCGTCCAGCGCCGCGGGCACGGCTTGCAGGGAATCGAGGGCGAAAAACAGATGGCGGGCCTGCAAAGGCACCGGTGCGGCAAGAATGCCCGGCTGGTACTGACTCATGTGAACTCCTTCTGAAAAGCCGCGCAGTTTACCCGGCGCGCACCGCGCTGCGAACAACAATGCGCGTAAGCCTTGCCTTAGAGCCGCTAGTTGGGTGACTCTCTAGTCATGTTTTGCAACTATTCCAGGGGTAGCGACATGACCACCAGCAACCTGCTCGCCCAGCTGTTTCCCACTTCCGTCACCCAGATTCCCGAGCAATTTCGCCTGGCGGCGCCCATTGAGCAGCGTGATTACCTGGTCGATGGCCAGTTGCGGGTGTGGAACGGCCCGCTCGCTCGCGTGCAAAGCCCGGTGCAACTGGGCGATGAGCGCGTGCATATCGGCAGCACGCCATTGCTGGATGCCGACACCGCCCTCACCGCCCTGGATGCCGCCGTGCGTGCCTATGACCGTGGCCAGGGTGAGTGGCCGACAATGCGCGTTGTCGAACGTATCCAGCACGTCGAGGCATTTTTACGGCGTATGCGCGAACAGCGCGATGCGGTGGTGAAGCTGCTGATGTGGGAAATCGGCAAGAACCTCAAGGATTCGCAGAAAGAATTCGACCGCACCTGCGACTACATCACCGACACCATCAACGCCCTCAAGGAACTCGACCGCCGTAGCAGCCGTTTCGAGCTGGAACAGGACACACTCGGGCAAATCCGCCGCGTACCGCTGGGCGTGGCGCTGTGCATGGGGCCTTACAACTACCCGTTGAACGAGACCTTCACCACGCTGATCCCGGCGTTGATCATGGGCAATACCGTGGTGTTCAAGCCGGCCAAACTTGGTGTGCTGTTGATCCGCCCCTTGCTGGAGGCGTTCCGCGACAGCTTCCCGGCCGGGGTGATCAACGTGATCTACGGCAGCGGCCGCGAAACCGTGAGCGCGCTGATGGCCAGCGGCAAGATCGATATCTTTGCCTTTATCGGCACCAACAAGGCCGCCAGCGACCTGAAAAAGCTGCACCCCAAGCCGCACCGCTTGCGAGCCGCCCTGGGCCTGGACGCGAAAAATCCCGGCATCGTGCTGCCCGAGGTGGACCTGGATAACGCGGTGAGTGAAGCGGTCACCGGTTCGTTGTCGTTCAACGGCCAGCGTTGCACTGCATTGAAGATCCTGTTCGTGCATGAAGATGTCGTCGATAGCTTTATCGAGAAATTCAACACCAAACTCGCGACGCTCAAGCCCGGTATGCCCTGGGAAGACGGCGTGGCGCTGACGCCACTGCCCGAGGTGGGCAAGGTGGATTACCTCAACGAACTGGTGGCCGATGCCGCACGGCATGGGGCCAAAGTGATGAATGCCGAGGGTGGCAGCAGCCGTGGTTCGTTCTTCTACCCGGCGGTGCTGTATCCGGTGAACCCGCAGATGCGCGTCTACCATGAAGAGCAATTCGGCCCGGTGGTGCCGATCGTGCCCTACCGTGACCTGGAGACCGTGATCGACTACGTGCTGGATTCGGATTTTGGCCAGCAGTTGAGTATCTTCGGCACCGACCCCGTCGCCGTCGGGCGCCTGGTGGACACCTTTGCCAACCAGGTCGGTCGCATCAATATCAACGCCCAGTGCCAGCGCGGGCCGGACACCTTTCCGTTCAACGGCCGCAAGAACTCGGCCGAGGGCACGCTGTCGGTGCATGACGCCTTGCGCGTGTTTTCGATCCGTACCCTGGTGGCGACCAAGTTCCAGGAGAGTAACAAGGCGTTGGTCAGCGATATCCTGCGCAACCGTGACTCGAGCTTCCTGACGACCGATTACATTTTCTGAAGCCAACCCCGTTCCAATGTGCAGACAGGTCAGTGTGGGAGCTGGCTTGCCTGCGATGCCGGCGCCTCGGTCTTTCAGTCAGGTCGCGGTGATGCTATCGCAGGCAAGCCAGCTCCCACATTGAGTCGAGCACATTCATACATTTGAGGCCACTTCAATACCGATGAACCTGCCCATTTTTGCCCGGCGCCTGCTGCGCCCCCTGCTCGACCCGTACCGGCGCTTTCGCCACGCCAAGCTGATCCACGCCGCGCGCGTATCCGTCGGTTTGCTGGCGACCATCCTGCTCACCAGTGGCCTGAACCTGCCCCACGGGGAATGGGCATCGGTGACCATGCTGATCGTGATCGGCGGCTTGCAGCACCATGGCAATATCGGCAAGAAAGCCGTCGAGCGCGCCTATGGCACCTTGATCGGCGCCAGCGTCGGTTTACTGCTGGTGGTGCAACAGGCTTACTTCGGCCTGCCGCTGTTGACCTATCTGTTGATGTCATTGGTGTGCGGGTTCTTTTCCTACCATGCCATCGGCAAGGGCGGTTACATCGCGCTGCTGTCGGCTATCACAGTGTTTATCGTTGCCGGCCACGGTGACAACCCGATATCAGATGGCTTATGGCGCACGGTCGATATCCTGATCGGTATCGTGCTGGCCTTGGCGTTTTCCTTTGCCTTGCCGCTGTATGCCGTATATTCGTGGCGTTACAACCTGGCCAGTGCGTTGCGCGACTGCGCGCAAATTTATAGTCGGATCATCAATGGCCAATCGGTGACCGACGATGAACACCTCAAACTGCTCAACCGCTTGAACGCGGCGATGTTGCAACTGCGTTCATTGATGCCATCGGTGTCCAAGGAGGTGCGGATTTCCATGACCGAACTGGACGCGATCCAGCGTCATCTGCGCATGTGCATCAGCACTCTGGAGATTCTCGGCAATACCCGCCCGGATCCTCGGAATGAGCAAGCGATGGCACGGATGCAGGTGATGTTGAAGGCCGAGCATCGGCAGATTCGGGTGCAATTGGTAGGGATGGCACGGGCGTTGAAGTCGGGGGTGACGGAGCGGTTGGAGCGATCGGGTAGTGTTACGTCGAACGTCACGCTGCTGGAGGCCCCGGTACACAACGGGCTGGACGGCTACCGGCTGTTGACGCTGCAACTGGCCGCGAATATTGATGGGATGCGCGAGCGGCTCTTCAGAAGTTCGGCGCGCTGGAAGATTTGATATCACAGCAAAAACGGAACAGATCTATCTTGAATAGATCTGTTCCGTTTTTAGTTAGGACTGACCCACAAATAAAATAGATCCACCCCTTTTCATTGCGCGTTACTTCTTACTCTCATTTTTCATTTAATCGAGGCGATATACGCCTATGTAGTAGACGTGAAAGTCATTGCCCCCTTGAGAGCCTGAACCGCCCCCTAGATCTTGATAGTTATGAAGCACAACGGAAGCCGGCCCGTTAGCCGCCGGTATGAAGGACAAATTTTGTTGGCCTTCAATATAGCCGGAATTTGGAACTGTAAATTTCGGTATAGCAACCTGCGAGCCCACGAGAACAGCCGTGATGGGCGGGACACCACCGGACGGACTAGTGTTCCCGATGGAATAACTGATGCTATAGCGATGCACTCTATTAAAGTTAAATGTCCTTGAGATCACTGCGCCAGCATTAGAGGGATGGGGAGTATCCACATACAAACCAAGGACACCAAACGTAGCGCCCAGACCGCCTCTTCCTAAAGTCCATCCGCCTAAATTTCCAGTGTTAAAGTAATGGCCGACATCTGTCCAAGGGTCTGCCTTGGTATATTGAGCGTTGTTAAAAATAACGGCTTTTGACTTATCATTACTGCCGTCAAACGTTACCTCACAGGTTATCGTTATTCGTGTACCATTCGTTATGCGCTTCAGCCAACTACGCAGTACTTCCTTGTTTGCAAGCCCATTAACAGCCTCTGTTGCGGTGATTGCCACACCATTGAGAACAGTTAGCGGGGTTACGCCTGCACCGCTGCAAATCAACCAGACCCGTTGCCCTGTGTGACTCAACGACCATTTGAGCACTGCAGCCGTGGCGCTACCCGCGAAATTGTTGACATCCAGCGTACCGCCAGAAGCAATGTTGTTGATCCGTGGCTGCGGCAAACTGGCAGCAAGAATGGTATTGACCGTCACCGTCTGCACATTTGACGGAATCGGCTCTGCCACGCCCGGCCGTTCTACCGAATACTTCAAGCACACGGTACTGTTCACACTGCGGTGCAAGACCTTGGCCGAGGTCAGGTTGAATACCAGCGTGCCTCCATCCTGCCCCTGCTCGCGGGTTGAATAAGAGGTGCCGTCGGCAAAAAACCAGTAAAGCGTGATGAAATCTTGCCCACTCATACCGTCATAGCGAACCGTTGCCGTCGTATTGTGTTCAATGGGCAGCGGGTCCACCGTCACGTTCGGCCCGGTGTCGGTGGTGCCATTGATAAACGGGTGGGGCAATACGCTCGGCAGGGACTGGATGGTGTAGTGGCGCTCGCGGAACAACACCGCATTGGCCTTGTTGAAACTGCGATCAAAGCAGACCCAGAAACGGATGGTCAATAGCGTTCCATCCTTGAGCTTGCGCAGTTCGTCCACGGGGGTCGGTGGCAGGATTCCACTGGCTTCGCCTTCTTCGGTCACCAGGTTGTTGGTGTAGGTGGCCTCAAAGTATGGCGTCTCTGGAACGGTGTCATAGGTGCCGCTGTACTCCATCCAGATGCGCTGAGCCCGATGAATGAAGTGCCAGATATTGATCATCGTGCGCTCGGATCCATTCAACTTGGAAGTCTCGAGCACCGGGGCATCCCCGATCCTTTCGATGGTCGGGATCGGCAAGGTGGTTAGGTTGAGCAGCAGCAGGTCGAGGATTGGAGAAGGCGTTTCTCGTCCGTTACGTATCAGGAAGTATTGCACGTTGATCCGTTGGCCAAATGGCGCAATACTGGCGCCCACGACTTCAGGCGGGACGGTGAAGTCCACGGTTTTACGGGTGTTGCCGTCCTTGGTTTCACAGTGGCTGCCGATGTCGGGTATGCCTGTCCAGCACGCTCGAATACGGTCGGTGGGCAGCATTTGCGGGAAGGTGACTCGAATGGTCGCACCGGCGGTGACCGCTTCCGGTGCCAATTGGTCGAGGGCTTGGGACGCTTCGACGACTTCCGGGCGAGGCAAGTCGCCCAGCGCCTTACCGACAGTCACTTCGAGTATTTCAGAGCGCAGGGTGCGCCCACCATTCGCGGGGATCAGTGAATAGCTCAAGCGAATCACGCCGCCCAGGTTGGTGTCGGCGTAGTGTCGGTCCAGCGAAAAGGAGACGGGGGCTCCCGCGGTGGCGCGATTCAGGCGGATGTCATCCTGGGTGCTGCCGTCCGCGGCAGTGCCTGTCAGGCGCCATGTAAAGACATCGCCATCGTAAGTTTCAGCGTAGGGCAGCGTGATGTCGAGCTGGCCAAACAAGTCATCTGGGTCTAGGTTGTCGTCCTCATCGACCCGGTCGATTTCCGGCCTTGGCATTTCGGCGATACGCTCGCCGAACCGCACATACGTCGACTCTGACTCGCGGATGGCCTGCGTCCCTGTGCCCAATGCCCGCATGAGGCCGTCGTCTACCGTGTAGAAAACCCGCACATCGCCCAGCCCGATAAACCGAGCGAAGTTGGCTTGGGTTACGGTACGAAAACGGGTGGGCGGTGGTGGGGCGCCTGCGTTATGGCGTTGTTCGTATTCAACCAACCCGCCACCCGGTAGAACAGCCTCCATCCGCAGCCTGACCAGATTATTCGGATCGTAGGGTGTATAGGCCGGGTTCGGATAATTAATGGTGATGTAAGGCTCTTCGGGGTCAATCAAGCCGGCATCGGCCTGCACCACCGTGACTGCCGGCATGTCCGCAATCGTGCCAGAGATCAGGATCGTCAGGGATTGGGACTTGGCCAGTAAGGTGCCCAGCGGGAACTCAAGCCGCCAAGTGATCTTCATCGAGCCTTGGATTAATTGTTTGATGATGGCGTCATCGACAGGAAACGACGTTGGCCAACCCGGGTCAGCGCCCTGATCGGGCAGATCGAGGTCAAACGTTGAGTCATCGGCGTGAGTACCACTCAAGGTTGCAATGACGCGAGTATTCGCCGGGACAAAACGGCCATCCGGAAGCTGAAAAGGCGTGACCACCTGAACAGCAAAGAATTTCCCTGCATCCTGATCATAATTGACCGAGGTGACCGAGGTGGAGCCGACGAGGAAGCGCGCCCGCCTGAGCAGGCTGGGGTCAAGCTCGGCCTGTACATGCACGGCCTGAGAAAAGTGCTCGACATGCCCAGAGCGGTTTTCCACTTCATCGAGCACCTGATAGCGTATCGGTAGGAGGCCACTGCCGGTGCCGATGACACTTGCCGGAACTTCCACTTCAATCGGCTTTGTGCCGCTTGCATGGTCTTCATCGAGTTCGAAAACCACCACTTGCGTGATCGTGTCCCAGTACAGATAGACCTTATCGCGCACTCGCTTACCGGGGTAATCGAGAGTGAACACTACGCCCTGGGCGGCGCGCTGCGGCGTCAACACTGCGCCGGGCGCTGCCAGGTCGTCCGGCAAGCTCAGCAGCAATTTGTCGTGGTAACCCAGCCCGGGCTGCTCATCCAGGCCTGGCCGTGCGTCCTTGACGAAGACGGTCAAGTCGCCTGATGTAGGCTGCGTGCCTGGGCCATTACGCACAACCCGTACAAACACAGGAAAGGATAGCCCCCGCGGTATACGTTCCTCGTTGATGGCCAGTTGAAAAGAGCTTTTGCCTGTTTCCTCTGGCTTGACAATGTGAAAGCCCAGACGCAGCGTACGGCTGCCGTGGAAGTATTCGCAAGTATCACCCGCTTGCAAATTAGTCCAGCGCACAATGGTTACATATAGGTAAGTATCGAGATGTCGCACGCCTAGGCCCCTGTCAGCCCCAACCACGTTGAGCACCGGGGTCGAGTAGACCGGCAGGTCGAGATCATTGCGGGGAGTGGATGAGCTTCGCACAACCGGAAAACGTTCCTCGGGGGCTGGTAATTTGGACATGACTGAACTCCTTGGGTGAGGCCTGGACGGCTATGGAACAAGGAAATCAGACGCTTGAAGGGGATAGGCGTCTAGCTGTCAAAGATGACAGTAGCGACGAGTGGTAATACAGCGAACAAAAGTGCCGTTGATACAATGCCCGCACATTCACACTTTCTCTTACATATTTTTCACGTTTTATTCACAAGCCGAGACGTAGTGTGAAGCCTCATCCGTTACAAACGTTGCATATCAAGCCCGCCGCCCCAGCGGGCTTTTTTTTGCCTGCTTTTTGGCGCTGGAAAACGCCCCGCTTTTGTAGGAGCGAGCTTGCTCGCGAAGAACGCAATGACGCCGCGGTTAACCAGAATGCCCGCGTTATCGTTGACGTTTTTCGCGAGCAAGCTCGCTCCTACAGGGGTTTGGGGAGTGGCTTCAGCGTGTGGCTTGTTCGCGAATGGCGCGCTGGGTATCCAGCACCTTCGCCAACGCCGTTTCAGCCTCTGCACTTTGCTGCGGCACCCGAATCGCCGCCGACACCAGCGTGATCAGCTTGGCCATCACCTCGGCATCCGTGGCCGGGCGGCCCAGGCTCATGGAGTTCATCAGCAGGCGCAGTTCGGTGCCGGCCATGACCCCGGAAATCGCCTTGAGGGCAAATTGCAGGCGTACGCCCAGCTCATTGCGCGGCAGGTCTGGCAGTGCCAGGGCGAAGGCTTCGAAGAAGCGCTGGAACACCGGCTGGTAATGCACCTTGAGGTATTCCTGGATAAACGGCGAGGTGTCGCTGTAAACCCGGCCAAGGAAGCGAATGAACGAGCGCCCTTCCCCGCTGGCCGGGTCGCTGCGTTCCAGGCCCATGGCCGGGGCGAACAGCACGCCGAGCAGCGTGTCGCAATCCAGCGGGCCATCGGATTCGGCTTCGCAGCGGGCGAGCAATTCCAGGCGCTGCTCGTTGAGCGGCTCCAGGCGTTGCATCAGCAAGGTTTTCATCAGGGAGTCCTTGTCCCCGAAGTGGTAGTTCACCGCCGCCAGGTTGACCTGGGCGCGTTCGGTTATCTGGCGTAGCAACACGGCGTCGTAGCCGTACTTGATGAAGAGGGCCTCTGTCGCATCCAGCAATCGAGTCTTGGTAACGTTTGGAGCGCTGAGTTTCTTCGCGACCATAAGGGTTCCACGGCGGAAATATTGTTTTAAAAAATAATTTGATTTTTTTATACCGGGGCGGCCCGGCGAAAGCAAGTAGTGACACTCCGCCATATCACTAAAAGCCTGTATAACCGGGCTATCGAGACCTATTGAAAGGATTTCTACCGGTCCGAAACCTGCATTCGGCAGAACGTTTCAAAGGGTAAAACCGCTCTACATCCATGGCTGGCGAAGCAGATTGAACGCAGGTACTATTCAAACAATATTTTAAAAACAAGAAATAAAACCAGTCCGTGACGCGTACAGGCAGCTCCCGAACTTGTTACAAGGATTTTCCGGGGGCATGGCAGTACCGTCGTGACTGCAGGCGTAGTCATGATGACAGACACCCCCACGCAACCCGGCTTGATCTCCCTGCAAGGCATCGGCAAGCGTTATCAGCTCGCCGGGCAGGAACTGAGCATTCTCAATGACGTGTGCCTGTCCATCGCTCGCGGTGACAGCTGCGGCATCCTCGGTGCCTCCGGTTCCGGCAAAAGCACCCTGCTCAACATTCTCGGCCTGCTGGACCTGCCCAACTGCGGCCAGTACCACTTTGCCGGTCACGATATTTTCAATGCCACGCCCGACGAACTGGCCGCGATCCGCAACCAGCAGATCGGTTTTGTGTTCCAGAGCTTCAACCTGCTGCCCCGCCTGAGCGCCCTGGACAACGTCGCGCTGCCCTTGAGTTATCGCGGCGTATCGCGGCATGAAACGGTGGAACAGGCCCAGCGTATGCTCGATCAAGTCGGCCTGGCCGAGCGCGCCCACCATCGCCCGGCCGACCTCTCCGGCGGCCAGCGTCAGCGCGTCGCCATTGCCCGCGCACTGGTCGGCAAACCCTCGGTGATCCTCGCCGACGAACCCACCGGCAACCTCGACAGCACCACCGCACAGGAAATCATGGACCTGCTGCTGAGCCTCAACCGTGAGCAGCAGGTGACGCTGATCATCGTCACCCACGACGCCCACATTGCCGAGCGCCTGGAGCGCAAGATCCTGGTGCGCAACGGTGTGGTGCACGAGGCCGAGCGCCCATGAGCCTGCGGGTCGAGCAGAGCCTCAGCCAACTGCTGCATGAAGCCTTGATCAGCCTGCGCACCCTGGGCAAACGTTCGATCCTGGCGCTGCTGGGCATTGTGATCGGCAGCTCCTCGGTAGTGGCGCTGATCAATATCGGCCACAACGCGGCAGTGGATGCCGCGATGATCTTCAAGGACATGGGCACCGATACCCTCATCGCCCAGTTCCCGCCCAAGGGCAGCAGCAATGTGCCGATACGTACCCAACTCGACCTCGACGCCGTACGCCTGGCCGTACCGGGCATTGCCCATATCGGCGCGCTCAGCCTGTTCAGCGGGCCCATCGTGTTTCATGGGCGCACCACCAATGCCAACCTGGTCGGCAGCACGCCGGATATACAGGCCGCCATGCGCCTGGCCGTGCGCGAGGGGCGCTTCCTGTCGGCCTTCGACGCCAGCGAAACTTTCGCTGTGATTGGTGACCCACTTGCCCAGGCCCTCAGTGCGCCGGGCGACCCACTGCAACTGGGCGACCGCGTGCGCATCAACGACTACCTGTTTCTGATCGTGGGCATCCTGCACGACCAGCCCCGGGCCATGCTGATGCCAGTGCAGGCCAACGAGTCGTTGTTTATTCCGGCCGAAGGTATGCGCCGCATCTATGCCACCCCGCAGATCAGCAATGTGATCATCCGTGCGGCGCCAGGGCAGGACATGGAGCGTATCGCGAGGGACGCCACCGCTGCGCTGCAACCCCAACTCAGCGACCACGACGTCAATATCACGGTGCCCCAGCAGATGATCGACGGCATGACGCGCCAAAGTCGCACCTTCGCCTACCTGCTGTTGGCCCTTGGCGCGATTTCCCTGGTGGGCGGCGGTGTCGGGGTGATGAACGTGATGCTGATGAATGTCTCGGAGCGCCGCCGCGAGATCGGCATACGCATGGCCCTGGGCGCACGCCAGCGCGATATCCGCAACCTGTTCCTGCTCGAAGCCGTCACGCTCACCGCCGTGGGTGCGCTGTGCGGTGCGGTGCTGGGCATGACCGCCGCCTGGCTGTATGCGTGGCTGTCGGGCTGGGCATTTGCCCTGGCGGTGGCCGCCCTGCCCCTGGGGGTGGGCAGTACGTTACTGGTAGGTTTGTTCTTTGGCATCTACCCGGCGGTCTCGGCCTCGCGGTTACAGCCGGTGGAGGCCCTGCGCGATGAATAAGTGCGGGCTGCTCCTTCTGCTGATCAGCCTGCCGGGCATGACTGCCGAGATGGTTATCAACCCTTCGGCGCCCAGCAGTACCCGCAGCGGCTACGAGCGCGGCGTGTCGCTGAATGCCCAGGCCACCACCATGACCCTGGGTGACGCGGTGTACCTGGGCCTGCGTAATAACCCGGCGATTCGCAGCGCCTACCTGCAACGAGTGGCGCAGAAGTTCGATCTGCGCGTGGCCGAAGATCTGTTCAACCCCAAGCTCACCCTCAACAGCTATTACCGCAGCACCCGCGGCTCCCAAGACAATGCGCGCAACGCCAACGTCGCGCCCACCAGCAGCCTGCTCGGCGAATACGGCACGCGCTTGAGCATGGCCTGGACCCAGCAGTTGAACAACGCCAACCGCGCCGGCCGTTACCGCAGCGACGGGCTCGACCTGGCGATCATCCAACCGCTGATGCGCGGCGCCGGCTGGGACGCCACCACCGCGCCGCTGCGCCTGTCGCGCCTGGCCGAGCAGGCCAACCGCCTGAACCTCAAGGCCACCGTGGCGCAGACCATCAGCCAAATCATCGCCACCTATCGCGAACTGCTGCGTGCCCAGGAACAACTGGTGATCGTGCAGGACGCGCTCAAGCGCTCCAACACCTTGCTGGACGTGAACAAGGCACTGATCAGCGCCGGGCGCATGGCCGAGTTCGAGATCGTCCAAACCGAAGCCGACATCGCCACCCAGCAGTTGGGCGTGGAAGAAGCTCGCAATCAACTGGACACCAGCCGCCTGGCCTTGCTGCGCCTGCTGGCGCTGGACCTGTCGACACCAGTGCGCGCCACCGAAGCCCTGGAGGCCAACCCCATGGAAATTGACCAACGCCAAGCCTTCAACCTGGCGCAAAACCAGCAACCGGAATACCTCGCCGCCCTGCTCGGTAGCCAACAGGCCGACCTCAACCTGGTGATCGCCAAGGACTCCGGGCGCTGGCAAGTGGACCTGGTCGCCGGCGCCAACCAGGTGCGCGCCGCCACCGACAACAACAACGGCCATGACAATAACCGTACCTGGGACAGCTACGCCGGGGTGCAGGTGCAGATCCCCATTGGCGACATCAGCACGCGCCAGGCCGAAGTACGTGCGCGAGTGAACGTCGAGGACCAGGAAATCCGCATTACCGATGCGCGCCAGGAGCTGGAGCGCAACGTCAACAACGTGGTGCGTGACCTCGGCACCCGCTGGCGCCAATATGAAATTTCCAAGCGTGCCGTGGAGTTGTCACGGCGCAAGATCGAAATCGAACGGGAAAAACTCAGTGCCGGACGCTCCACTAACTTCCAGGTGTTGAGCTTCGAAACCGACCTTCGCAACGCCGAAAATGCCCAGCTCAACGCGCTGATCGCTTATTTGAACGCCCAGACTCAACTCGACCTGACCCTGGGCATGACGCTGGAAAGTTGGGAAATCGCCCTCAATGACTACTAAGAAAAAAACGCTGCTAGTCGTTGTTTCGATCCTGCTGTTGGCTGGCGCGGCAATCAGTCTGCTCAACCAGCGCAACGGCGCCGAGCAGGCAGGTCCGACCGAGCAGTGGCTAGCGGTAAAACCCGACCCGCTGGTGCACCAGATCGGCCTGGTGGGCAAGATCGAGCCTGACACTACCGTCACCCTCACGGCGCCGTTCGACGGCAACGTGTTGGCCAACCTGGTCGAACAAGGCCAGCGCGTCGAGGCCGGCCAGGTGCTGTTGCGCATGGACCCGGCGACTCTTGAAGTGCAGTTGCGCGACGCCCTCTCCGCCCAGCTCAAGGCCCGGCGCACTGTGCAGGAAATGCAGGACTGGGACAGCAGCCCCGCCGTCAGCCGCGCCCGCCGCAGCTTGCGCACCGCTGAAATGACCGCTGGCAACACCCAACGCAAGCTCACCGAAAGCGAAAACCTGTTCAAACGCGGCATCATTCCGCGCAACGAACTGGACGATCTCAAGCAGCAAACCCAACAGCAGCAACTCGACCTGGCAGCGGCGCGCGGCGAACTGCAACAGGCCCAGGACCAAGGCAGAGGCGAATACCGACAGATTGCCGAAATGGAGCTGACCAATGCCACGGTGAAATACGAAGCCTTGCAAAAACTCCTTGAAGGCAAGGAGGTCAAGGCACCGTTCTCCGGCATCGTAGTGCCCGCGCCCGGCAGCAGCAACACCGCACAAGGGGGTGGCAACAACAACGCGCCGGTGCAGGCCGGCAGCAAGGTCAGCCAGGGCCAAGTGCTGTTTGGCCTGGCCAATATCGAGCGGCTGAAAATCGTCGCCAAGGTCTCCGAGCTGGACATCAACCAGTTGCACCAGGGCCAGGCGGTGGAAGTAATGGGCGATGGCTTCGACGGCGAACGGCTGACCGGCTCGGTCAGCGTGGTCAGTGGCTTGGCCATCGCCAGCGACAACCAGGGCAGCGCGCAATTTCCGGTGACCCTGTCGATCCCCAAGCTGACACCGCAGCAGTTGCAACGGGTGCGCCTGGGCATGAGTGCGCGGTTGACGATTGTCACTTATAACAATGACCAGGCGATCGTGATTCCCAGCCAGGCGATCCAGGCAGACATGACGGTGGAGTATCGGGCGGCGATGGATAAACCGGTCGAGCTGGTGAAAGTCACCACCGGGCAATCGACGCCCCAGGGCGTTGAGGTATTCGGACTCAAACCAGGCTTCGTGAAAACCTCAAGATAAGCGCAGATCAACATGTGGGAGGGGGCTTGCTCCCGATAGCGGTGCATCAGCCACAAATGTATTTACTGACACGCCCTCATCGGGAGCAAGCCCTCTCCCACATTTGATTTTCGTTGCTTTAAGCATTGACGTTCACTTCGCGGATCAGGGCTTGCTCACCTCCCCCACTTAGATCTGTGTGAGCTTGGTTGCCAGTGCCTTGGCCTGAAGCGCCACATCCGTCACCGCCGTGCTCTCCCACCACATGCCCCGCAACGGCGGCCCCATGGCAAACAGTCGCTGGCTGGCATGGCCCTGGGCATCCAGCACCGCGCCGGCTGCATCCGCCGCAATCCCCAACGCCAAAGGCCCAGGCCGGATCAACCCACGCTTGAGCAGTTGTTGCGGCAATGGCCGGGCCACGCGGCGCCAATCGTATTCAATGCCGCTCGAGTTGATCAACGCCGCGCCCGAAACCAGGATGAGTCCTTGCTCGCCACGCTGGCGCACCGCAATGGCAACGCCCTCATCCGACGGCACCAAGCCCTTGAATGACGCTGCGCGAACTCGCAGCCGCCCTTCCCCCTGTAAGCGCTCCACCAAGTGCGCACTCAATGGGGGCGAGCGGTGATGGTGGCTTTCCCACCAAGGCCGCACATGCCGCACGAACTGGCGCTTCTCACGCTCACTGGCCTGGCTCCATAAACGTGCGATATGCACACGCACGGTGTCCAGCGGTGCCTGCCAATCGATGCCTTGGTCGAGTGCGATGCGGCATTGCCGACGCACCTCGCGCAGCAATTGCCGAGGGCTACGCAGGCGGTGGTCGGCGGCCAGGAAATCGTCCCAACTTGGCGGTTGCCGGCGTACATGGGGCAACAGGCCGTGGCGCGAAAAGATCTCGATGGGACCGCGATGCCCGGCCTGTTCCAGCGACACCACGGCATCGACCATGGTCAACCCGGAGCCGATGATCAGTACCGTTGATTGCGGGTCGAGTTGGGTCATCGCTTGCACGTCCCATGGGTCCATGGCTGCGGTGTTCAAACCGCTGGACTCGGTTAGGGGCGTGCGCGCTGCCGGGAACATGCCGGTGGCCAATACCGCAAAAGTGCCACGCAGTTGCTCCCCATTATCGAGGGTCAACAGCGTGGAGGCTGCGTCGACTTGCAGGTCCACCCCTTCGGCGCGGATATGCTCGACGGTCGACGTAGACAACGCCTTGGCCTCGGCCAAGCGCTGTTGCGCGTACAGCCCGAAAATCCCGCGTGGCGGGAACAGTTCGCTGATGGGCACATGCTGCTGATCCGACTCAGGCCAACCACCGCCAGCGATGTAGTCAGTGAGCCATTGGGTCAGGTCGTCGGGGTTGTCCGGGTCGACGCTCATGCGCGCCGCATTGCCGTTCAAGGTATGACCCAGCTCGACCGCGCTATAGGCCTCGCCCCGCCCCAGCTCAGCACGCGGCTCAATCACCAGGATGCGCCGCGTGCCCGGCAGGCGCAGCAGTTGCACGGCCAGCATCGTACCGCTCAGGCCGCCGCCGATGATCAGTACATCGGCAACGCGGGTGGATTCACTCATGCCAGTTCGCCCTTATTGTTGCTCAAATCACCACATTTCGAACAAACCGTACCGCCGCGTTCCCATCATTGCGATAAGCATGGGGCTGGTGGCTGGCGAACATAAAGAACTCTCCAGCCTCGATGACATTTTCCTGATCACCTATCACCAGCGTCAGGCTGCCCTCGAACACGAACAGTTGTTCGCTCCACCCTTCCAAATCAGGGTCCGGGCAATAACGATCCCCGGGTTCAAGCCGCCACTCCCACAATTCGACTTCACGCCGTGCCGTGGCCTTGGCCAGCAGCACCGCCTTACTGCCGACAATCTCGCCCGCCCAGGCCAGCTCGTTGATACGGCTGTGGTCCCGCACATCCGGCGCCTGAATCAGATCACTGAACGCCACGTCCAACGCTTCAGCCACACGATCCAAAGTGGACAGGCTGACGTTCTTCTCCCCCGCTTCAATCGCCACCAGCATGCGCCGGCTGACCCCGGACTTTTCCGAAAGTGCAGTCTGGCTCAGGTCGGCGGCGTGGCGCAGGCGACGGACGTTCTGGCTGACGTGCTGCAGGACCGAAGCCCGTTGCGGATTTTCTTTGTGCACTATATTGCTCAATAGGTGGGTGTGCGCAGTATACTGCCCAACGTGCGGCGCATTGTGCGGTCCGTGCCTTTCCCTTGCAAGACCGAGCCGCCATGACAGCCCCGAACTCCCCTTCGCGATTCAACCGCTTCAGCAAAGCCGAATGCATCCTGGTGGTGATCACCATGATCTGGGGCGGCACCTTCTTGCTGGTGCAACATGCCATGACCGTCAGCGGGCCGATGTTTTTTGTGGGGCTGCGCTTCGCGGCGGCGACAATTGTGGTGGGGTTCTTTTCCTTGCGCACCCTGCGCGACCTGACCCTGTTCGAATTGAAGGCCGGGGTGTTTATCGGGGTGGCGATCATGTTTGGCTACGGTTTGCAGACGATTGGCTTGCAGACCATCCTGAGCAGCCAGTCGGCGTTTATCACCGCGTTGTATGTACCGTTCGTACCGCTGTTGCAGTGGCTGGTGCTGGGCCGTCGCCCCGGGTTGATGCCCAGCATCGGCATCATGCTGGCGTTTGCCGGGTTGATGCTGTTGACTGGCCCGGCGGGGGCTTCACTGAACTTCAGCCCAGGTGAAATCGCTACGCTGATCGGTGCCGTGGCAATAGCGGCCGAGATCATCTTGATCAGTGCATTTGCCGGCCAGGTGGATATTCGCCGGGTGACCGTGGTGCAACTGGCCACCGCTTCGGTGCTGTCGTTCATGATGGTGGTGCCCATGGGCGAGGCGTTGCCGGGCTTTTCTTGGCTGTTGCTGTTCAGCGCCGTGGGCCTGGGCTTGACCAGTGCGGTGATCCAGGTCGCGATGAATTGGGCGCAGCAGAGTGTGTCGCCAACCCGGGCTACCTTGATCTATGCCGGCGAGCCGGTGTGGGCAGGCGTGGTCGGGCGAATTGCCGGAGAGCGCTTCCCGCCGATTGCAATGGTCGGGGCGGTGTTGATTGTGGTAGCGGTGATTGTGAGTGAGATGAAGACGAAGGGGCAGAAGGCAATTGAACTCGCAGATGCCTTGGAACAGGAGCGTCAGGGATAACCTGCAAACCCTGTGGTGCCCGCTCTATCGTCATCGCGGGCAAGCCCGGCTCCCACAGGGGTCGGCGTTTCAATTCAAGGGTTTTGAACCAGTGCTGAATGAGAGGTTTCGGCCTACCTTGTAGGATCCTGCCACATCTTGCCGTTTGGTGATCGTGAAAGCGGCACGTATGATGCATCCCAAACTCCCGCAGATTAGAAGCCTATGTCCCTGATAGTTCTACTGCTTCTGCCATTCATTGGCAGCTGTCTGGCGGCCTTGCTGCCGCACAACGCACGTAATACCGAATCCCTGCTGGCCGGCCTGGTGGCATTGGTCGGCACTATTCAAGTCGCACTGCTCTACCCCCAGATCGCCCATGGTGGCGTAATACGCGAAGAATTCCTGTGGTTGCCCAGTCTTGGGCTGAACTTCGTGTTGCGCATGGACGGCTTTGCCTGGCTGTTCTCGATGCTGGTGCTCGGCATCGGCACGCTGGTGTCGTTGTATGCGCGTTATTACATGTCGCCGGACGATCCGGTGCCGCGCTTCTTTGCGTTCTTCCTCGCGTTCATGGGCGCCATGCTTGGCCTGGTGATTTCCGGCAACCTGATTCAGATCGTGTTCTTCTGGGAACTGACCAGCCTGTTCTCGTTCCTGCTGATCGGCTATTGGCACCACCGCGCCGATGCGCGGCGTGGTGCGTACATGGCGCTGATGGTCACTGGCGCAGGCGGGTTGTGCCTGCTGGCCGGGGTGATGTTGCTGGGGCATATCGTCGGCAGCTATGACCTGGACCAGGTGCTGGCGGCGGGCGACCAGATTCGCGCGCACTCGCTGTACCCGGTCATGCTGGCCCTGGTGCTGATCGGCGCCTTGAGCAAAAGCGCGCAGTTCCCGTTCCACTTCTGGCTGCCCCATGCCATGGCGGCACCGACCCCGGTTTCGGCGTATCTGCATTCGGCGACGATGGTGAAGGCCGGCGTGTTCCTGCTGGCCCGCCTGTGGCCGTCGCTGTCCGGCAGCGAAGAATGGTTCTGGATCGTCGGCGGTGCCGGCGCCCTCACCCTCCTCCTCGGCGCGTACTGCGCCATGTTCCAAAACGATCTCAAGGGCCTGCTGGCCTACTCCACCATCAGCCACCTCGGGCTGATCACCCTGCTGCTGGGCCTCAACAGCCCGCTGGCCGCGGTCGCCGCAGTGTTCCATATCCTCAACCACGCGACTTTCAAGGCGTCGCTGTTCATGGCGGCGGGCATCATCGACCACGAAAGCGGCACGCGGGATATCCGCAAGCTCAGTGGCCTGGTGCGGTTGATCCCGTTTACCGCGACCCTGGCCATGGTAGCCAGCGCCTCCATGGCCGGTGTGCCGTTGCTCAATGGCTTCCTGTCCAAAGAGATGTTCTTTGCCGAAACCGTATTCATCTCGTCGACGCAATGGGTGGAAATCGCCCTGCCGGTGATTGCGACCATCGCCGGTACGTTCAGCGTGGCCTACGCCCTGCGCTTTACCGTGGATGTGTTCTTCGGCCCACCGGCTACCGACTTGCCGCACACGCCTCACGAGCCACCGCGCTGGATGCGTGCGCCGGTGGAATTGCTGGTGTTCACCTGCCTGCTGGTGGGGATTTTCCCGGCCCAGGTGGTCGGCTCGATCCTTGCCGCAGCGGCGTTGCCCGTGGTCGGTGGTGTGCTGCCCGAGTACAGCCTGGCGATCTGGCACGGCTGGAACGCGCCAATGATCATGAGCCTGGTGGCAATGACCGGCGGCGTGGTGCTGTACCTGATGCTGCGCAAGCAACTCAAGCGTGGCCGCTTCGAATACCCGCCGCTGATCGGCTATTTCAACGGCAAGCGTGGCTTCGAGCGCTGCCTGGTGGTGATGATGCGCGGTGTGCGCAGGATCGAGAAACGCATCAGCACCAAGCGCCTGCAAACCCAATTGTTCCTACTGGTGATCGTCGCGGTGATCGGGGCCATGATCCCCATGATCAACAGTGGCCTCACCTGGGGCGACCGGCCGAAGATTGCGGGCTCCATCGTCTTCGTCACCCTGTGGTTGCTGGCGATCGCCTGCGCGCTGGGCGCCGCCTGGCAAGCCAAGTATCACCGGCTGGCGGCCCTGACCATGGTCAGCGTGTGCGGCCTGATGACGTGCGTGACCTTCGTGTGGTTCTCGGCGCCGGACCTGGCCCTGACCCAATTGGTGGTGGAAGTGGTGACCACCGTGCTGATCCTGCTCGGCCTGCGCTGGCTGCCACGGCGTATCGAGGAGGTTTGGCCATTGCCCAACACCTTGCGCAAGGCGCGCATTCGCCGGGTGCGCGACTTGTTGCTGTCCACTGTAGTGGGCGGCGGCATGGCGCTGTTGTCCTACGCGATGCTGACCCGCCAGACACCCAACGATATCTCCTCGTTCTACTTGAGCCGCGCCCTGCCCGAAGGAGGCGGCAGCAATGTGGTGAACGTGATGCTCGTGGACTTCCGGGGCTTCGATACGCTGGGCGAAATCACCGTGCTGGGTGCCGTGGCCTTGACCGTATATGCCTTGCTGCGACGCTTCCGCCCGTCCAAGGAAAGCATGCAGTTGCCTGCGCAACAGCGCCAATTGGCACCGGACGTGGCCACCGACCTGGTCAACCCGCGCCAGGCCAGTGACACCGCGCTGGGCTTTATGATGGTGCCGGCGGTGCTGGTGCGCCTGCTGTTGCCGATTGCGCTGGTGGTGTCGTTCTACCTGTTCCTGCGCGGTCACAACCAACCAGGCGGCGGGTTTGTCGCCGGGCTGGTGATGTCGGTAGCGTTTATCCTGCAATACATGGTGGCGGGCACCCAATGGGTCGAAGCGCAGATGAGCCTGCGGCCCATGCGCTGGATGGGCTTCGGCCTGCTGTCGGCGACCTTGACCGGCCTTGGCGCGCTGTTCGCCGGATACCCGTTCCTGACCACCCATACCTGGCATTTCCACGTGCCACTGCTCGGCGATATCCATATCGCCAGTGCGTTGTTCTTCGACATTGGCGTGTACGCCATGGTCGTGGGCTCGACGCTGCTGATGCTGACCGCCCTCGGCCACCAATCTGTGCGAGCACATAAACCGAGCAACCAGCCCAAAGTCGTTGCTGCAACCGAAGGAGCCGCCTGATGGAAGAAGTCATCGCAATTGCCATTGGGGTCCTGGCGGCCTCCGGCGTCTGGCTGGTGCTGCGGCCACGGACATTCCAGGTGGTGATGGGCCTGTGCCTGTTGTCGTACGGGGTCAATCTGTTCATTTTCAGCATGGGCAGCCTGTTTATCGGCAAGGAACCGATCATCAAGGACGGCGTGCCGCAAGACCTGCTCAACTACACCGACCCCCTGCCCCAGGCCCTGGTACTTACAGCCATCGTGATCAGCTTCGCCATGACCGCGTTGTTCCTGGTGGTGCTGCTGGCATCCCGGGGCCTGACCGGCACTGACCATGTGGATGGCCGGGAGCCGAAGGAATGAATTGGGTCAATCAACTGATCGTTGCGCCGATTCTGCTGCCGTTGTTCACGGCGGCGCTGATGCTGATGCTCGGCGAGAAACGCCGGCCGCTGAAGGCCAAAATCAATCTGGTCTCCAGCTTGATCGGCCTGGGCGTGGCCGTCCTGTTGCTGTACTGGACACAAAAAGGCGGGCCCGGCTCGATCGGCGTGTACCTGCCGGGTAACTGGCAAGTACCGTTCGGCATCGTGTTGGTGGTGGACCAGCTCTCGGCGCTGATGCTGGTGCTCACCGGGGTTATCGGCGTAAGCGCATTGCTCTTCGCCATGGCCCGCTGGGACCGTGCGGGCACTAGCTTCCATGCGCTGTTCCAGATCCAGCTGATGGGTCTGTACGGCGCATTTCTCACCGCGGACTTGTTCAACTTGTTCGTGTTCTTCGAGGTGCTGCTGGCGGCGTCCTACGGCCTGATGCTGCATGGTTCGGGTCGTGCTCGGGTGTCGTCCGGCCTGCATTACATTGCGATCAACCTGCTGGCGTCGTCGCTGTTCCTGATTGGTGCGGCGATGATCTACGGCGTCACCGGCACGCTGAATTTCGCTGACCTGGCACTGAAAATCCCGCTGGTGCCGGAGGCTGATCGCGGCCTGCTGCACGCTGGCGCAGCGATCCTGGCGACCGCGTTTCTGGCCAAGGCCGGCATGTGGCCGCTGAACTTCTGGCTGGCGCCCGCCTACTCCTCGGCCAGTGCGCCGGTGGCGGCGATGTTTGCGATCATGACCAAGGTTGGCGTGTACACCGTGCTGCGCCTGTGGACCCTGCTGTTTTCCGGCCAGGCCGGCGCTTCGGCGCTGTTTGGCGGCGACTGGCTGGTGTATGGCGGCATGGCGACCATCGTCTGCGCGGCGCTGGCGATGGTGGCGGCGCAACGCCTGGAGCGCATGGCGAGCCTGAGCATTCTGGTCTCGGCCGGGATCCTGCTGTCGGCGGTAGGGTTTGCCCAGCCAAGCCTGACCGCTGGGGCATTGTTCTATCTGGTCAGCTCCACCCTGGCATTGAGTGCGCTGTTCCTGCTGGCTGAATTGATCGAACGCTCGCGCTCGGCCAACGACCTGCCGCTTGATGAAGAGATTGATGCGCTGCCCAAGGCCATGGAGTCGCTGCATCCGCGTCCGGGTGTGAACCTGGACGATGAGCAGAAAGCCGTGGTCGGCCAGGTCATCCCCTGGACCATGGCCTTTCTCGGCTTGAGCTTTATCGCCTGCGCGCTGCTGATTATCGGCATGCCGCCATTGTCGGGATTCATCGGCAAGCTCAGCCTTTTGAGTGCGCTGATCAACCCACTGGGCCTGGGCAACACCGTGGACGAATCGATCCGTCCTGCAGCCTGGGGCCTGGTGGCGTTACTGATTTTGTCTGGCCTGGCGTCGCTGATCGCCTTCGCCCGCCTTGGCATCCAGCGCTTCTGGACCCCGGAAGAGCGCCCATCACCGCTGCTGCGACGCTACGAGTGCGTGCCGATCTTCGTGCTGCTGGGCTTGAGCATCGCCTTGACGTTCAAGGCCGAACCCTTGATGCGCTACACCCTGGCCACCGCCAAGAGCCTGAACAACCCGGAAAGCTATGTGATGGCGGTAATGGCCACGCGGCCGGTGCCGAGCCCTGAAGCCAAGGCCGCCGCGCTGGAGGTGCAACCATGAAGCGCCTGTTTCCTGCACCCTGGTTGTCGCTGGCCCTGTGGGTGTTGTGGCTGCTGCTGAACCTGTCGATCAGCCCCGGCAACCTGCTGCTGGGCGCGCTGCTGGGCTTTCTCGCGCCTTTGCTGATGGCGCCGCTGCGCCCGCAGCCGATCAGCCTGCGTCGCCCTGGCGTGATCCTGCGCCTGTTCCTGTTGGTGGGCCGCGACGTGATCGTCTCCAACCTGCAAGTGGCGTGGGGTGTACTGACCTGCGGCACACGCCCGCCGCGCTCGCGCTTCATCAGGATCCCCCTGGACCTGCACAGCCCCAACGGCCTTGCCGCGCTGTCGATGATTACCACGGTGATCCCCGGCACCATTTGGTCGGAACTGGCGCTGGACCGTAGCATCTTGCTGCTGCACGTATTCGACCTTGACGATGAAGCCCTGTTTATCCAGCACTTCAAAGCCACCTACGAGCGGCCCCTGATGGAGATCTTCGAATGAGCGCCCTGCTCTCCAATGCGATCCTGGCCAGCCTGTTCCTGTTCTCGCTGGCGATGGTGCTGACCCTGATCCGCCTGTTTAAAGGCCCGTCCGCCCAGGACCGAGTCCTGGCGCTGGACTACCTGTACATCCTGGCCATGCTGATGATGCTGGTGCTGGGTATTCGCTATGCCAGTGATACCTACTTTGAAGCGGCGCTGCTGATCGCGCTGTTCGGCTTCGTGGGCTCGTTTGCCCTGGCGAAATTCCTGCTGCGTGGGGAGGTGATTGAATGATGCCGTTATGGGTTGAAGTCATAGTCGCGGCGTTGCTGTTACTCAGCAGTGTGTTTGCGTTGATTGGCGCGATTGGCTTGCTGCGGATGAAGGAATTTTTCCAACGCATGCACCCGCCGGCACTCGCCTCGACATTGGGCGCATGGTGCGTGGCACTGGCGTCGATTATCTATTTTTCGGTGCTCAAGTCCGGGCCGGTGTTGCATGGTTGGTTGATTCCGGTTTTGCTCGCGATCACCGTGCCGGTCACCACAGTGCTGTTGGCGCGAACCGCCCTATTCCGCAAACGCATGGCCGGTGACGATGTGCCGGCTGAAGTCAGCAGCCGCCGCTGACCTCTCAGGCAGGCACATAAAAATGTGGGAGCTGGCTTGCCTGCGATGAGGTCGGATCAGTCACTGAAGAGGTTGGCTGGCCCACCGCTATCGCAGGCAAGCCAGCTCCCACAGTTGGATGGGTGCTAGGCGAAGGATCGGATTCTTGCCGCCAATTCCGCCAATTCGGCATCATCCGCCCGCACACAATCGTGGGACGAGATGTAGCCCTCATACGCCTCGAAAAACTTCTCCACCTTCGAACTCATTGGCTTGAATGTACTGTCCTGCCCGGTCCCATGCATGGGAAACAACTTCGCATGCAGGTGGTCCACCCCATACCCTTCCAGAATCATCCCCGTACGCGCCACATCGGGAAATGCGCGGTCGATCTGTTGTGCGGTTTTCTTTGCTGCGACCGCGAGCCCTGCCAACACTTCATCCGACTGCGCAAACGCATAGCTGCCGTAATGCTGCTTTGGAATCACCACGCTGAAACCCGGTGTGTTAGGGAAGATCGACAGGAACGCCATATGCTGATCATCCTCCCACAGGATATGGGCCGGGGAAGTTTTGCGGACAATGCTGCAGAAAATACAATCCATTTGAATCACCGCCAGTTTCGTCTTGGGTTTGGTCGTGGCAATCATCTAAAGCTAGGATGGTATGGGCGTCAAACCCTATGGGCATTTTGGGAAATGTCCTAAGACCTGGGTATGCCCGCTGTGCTGAGACAGGAGTTCACCATGGATAAAAACATCATTGTCATCGGCGGCGAGTCCAGCGAAGACATGACGCGCATGACCCGCATCGACGAATATATCGTCGCTTCGTCGGGCAAAACCCAGCCCACGGTGCTCTATATCTCCACCGCCAATGGCGATGACCGTACGAAGATTGCCGACTTCACGCTCAAATACCAAAGCGCCGGCTGCACCGTTGTGCCATTGACGTTTTTCATTCCGCCTTTTCCAACCCCAGCTCATGTTGCCGCGCTGTTTGAACAGGCTGACATCATCTACGTGGCCGGCGGCAACACCCGAGCCTTGCTGGCCATCTGGCGTGAATTTGACGTGACCGCCCTTTTGAAGCAAGCCCAGGAACACGGCAAAGTGCTTTGCGGCGTCAGTGCCGGCGCCATCTGCTGGTTCAACCACGGGCATTCCGACTCAGGGGGCGTATATGCGCTGATCGACGGGCTGGGTTTTCTCCCTGGCGCGCTGTGCCCGCACTTCAGCTCAGAGGCGGGAAGAGAATCTACGTTCGTTGAACTGGTTCGACTTAAAAACATACGCCCCGCCTACGCGCTGGATGACGGAGTTGCCCTGCATTTCAAGAACGGTGAATACCATGCGACTGTTCATAACTACACGACTGGTAGTGCATATAAACTCAGCAGCACTTCGGAGCCCATTGCAAGGAAACGCCCTACAGCTCTTTAGGGTTGCCGCTCAGAAAATGGCCGCCTAATCTTTGGCGGTCGCTGCAAATTCAGCGACCGGGTTTCGCAGCTCGGTTAAACTCTAGACGCACAGTGTCCACCTCAGATAGCGGGCGCTTTTTAATGCCTGATGTTATGGCGGCTGTGCGCGGGATACCTTCGGGTATGCCGGGTGCTAGAGTCCCGGTCTGCGAACCTGCGTACAGCTGCCACCCAAATATCGTTTCGCAGCGATGGGTGGTGACTCCAATACTCTAGGAGCTACGCCATGATTAAAGACAGTCCGAATCCACCGTCAGATTCAACCGCATTTCACACTGCCGCTCATCGAGCGATAAATCACTACCTGAACCCGTCTGAAAAACCAGAGCCAGCTGCTGAGGATCATGGTTTGTTTACCGTACGTGAAGGATTAGACGTCGAGACGCTGCTGGTCAACGCGTCGGAGGATCTTGCGTCGGTTCAAGCGCTGGCAAGCCATTTGGCTTTTGAGATCGAAGGCACCCCGCGTAGCGTAGCTCTGGGAATTTGCCGGATGCTGGAAGGGATTCAGCTGATGGTGGATAAAACGCTAAAACTCAAAGACAAACCAATTCACGGATAGATCTGATCCGAAGACCGAGCAAAGTGAGCACGGTCAAAAGTGGGAGGGGGCTTGCTCCCGATGGCAGTGGGCCAGTTGCAGACGAGCTGACTGACCTACCGCCATCGGGAGCAAGCCCCCTCCCACATCTGGATCAGGCCTGATCAGCCAACCGCCACGTCGTCCCACCCTTCCCGTCTTCCAACACCACACCCATCGCGGTCAGTTGGTCACGGATACGGTCGGATTCCGCCCAGTCCTTGTTAGCCCGAGCAGCCAGACGCGCCTGAATCAACGCATCCACCTGCGCCGCATCCACACGCCCTTCAGCGCCGGCCTGCAGGAAGTCATCGGCTTCCATCTGCAACACACCCAGTACGCTGGCCAGTTCTTTGAGGCGCGCCGCCAGGCCCGCTGCCGCGTCGAGATCAGTCTCACGCAAGCGGTTGATCTCACGCACCATCTCGAACAGCACCGCGCAGGCTTCCGGCGTGCCGAAGTCGTCGTTCATGACTTCGGTAAAGCGTGCCACGAACGTTTCGCCACCAGCAGGTGCCACCGCTGGCAAGCCTTTCAACGCGTGGTAGAAACGCTCCAGGGCGCCCTTGGCGTCCTTGAGGTTGTCTTCCGAGTAGTTGATGGCGCTGCGGTAGTGGCTGGACACCAGCAGGTAACGCACCACTTCCGGGTGGTACTTTTCCAGCACGTCGCGGATGGTGAAGAAGTTGTTCAAGGACTTGGACATCTTCTCGCCATTGATGCGGATCATGCCGCAGTGCATCCAGGCGTTGGCGTAGGTCTTGCCAGTGGCGGCTTCGCTCTGGGCGATTTCGTTTTCGTGGTGCGGGAACTCCAGGTCGCTGCCGCCGCCATGAATATCGAAGGTCTCGCCCAGGCAGCAGGTGGACATTACCGAGCATTCGATGTGCCAGCCCGGACGCCCAGGGCCCCACGGCGATTCCCAGCTTGGCTCGCCGGGCTTGGTACCTTTCCACAGTACGAAGTCGAGCGGGTCCTGCTTGGCTTCGTCGACTTCGATGCGCGCGCCGATGCGCAGGTCTTCGATCTTCTTGCGCGACAGCTTGCCGTAGCCCATGAACTTGGCGACGCGGTAGTACACGTCACCATTGCCTGGGGCGTAGGCGTAACCCTTGTCGATCAGGGTCTGGATCATCGCGTGCATGCCAGGGATGTGGTCCGTGGCACGCGGTTCCATGTCCGGCTTGAGGATGTTGAGGCGCGCCTCGTCCTCGTGCATGGCAGCGATCATGCGCTCGGTCAGCGCGTCGAACGACTCGCCGTTTTCGTTGGCGCGGTTGATGATCTTGTCGTCGATGTCGGTGATGTTGCGCACATAGGTCAAGTCATAGCCGCTGAAACGCAGCCAGCGGGTCACCAGGTCGAAGGCAACCATGCTGCGGCCGTGGCCGATGTGGCAGTAGTCGTACACGGTCATGCCGCACACGTACATGCGCACCTTGTTGCCATCCAGCGGCTTGAAGACTTCTTTGGTCTTGCTGAGTGTGTTGTAGATCGTTAGCACGACAGTTCCTTAAACAGAATCACTGGCCCCACGAATCTCGCAAGGTCACGGTACGGTTGAATACCGGAGCACCAGGTTTGGAGTCCTTGATATCTGCGCAGAAGTAACCTTCGCGCTCGAACTGGAAACGGTCTTCCGGCTGTGCGTCGCCAAGCGATGGCTCGGCACGACAACCAGTGAGCACTTGCAGGGAGTCAGGGTTGATGTTGTCGAGGAAACTCGCGCTGTCTTCGGCCTTCTCGGGGTTCGGCGAGCGGAACAGGCGATCGTACAGGCGCACTTCGCATTCGATGCTGGCAGCGGCCGGCACCCAGTGGACCACACCCTTGACCTTGCGGCCTTCAGGGTTCTTGCCCAGGGTGTCCGGGTCGTAGGAGCAACGCAGCTCGACGATGTTGCCGTCAGCGTCCTTGATCGCTTCGTCCGCACGGATCACGTAGCTGCCGCGCAGGCGCACTTCGCCGTTCGGCTCCAGGCGCTTGTAGCCCTTGGGCGGCTCTTCCATGAAGTCGTCACGGTCGATGTAGATTTCGCGGGCGAACGGCAATTTGCGCACGCCCAGCTCTTCTTTCTGTGGGTGACGCGGCAGTTCGAGGTTCTCGACCTGGCCTTCCGGGTAGTTGGTGATCACCACCTTCAACGGCCGCAGCACGCACATGGCGCGGGGGGCGTTGGCGTCGAGGTCCTGGCGGATGCTGAATTCCAGCATCCCGAAGTCGACCACACCGTCGGAACGGTTGGTGCCGACCATGTCGCAGAAGTTGCGGATCGACGCCGGGGTGTAGCCACGGCGACGGAAGCCCGACAGCGTGGACATGCGCGGGTCATCCCAGCCATGTACGTGCTTTTCATCCACCAGTTGCTTGAGCTTGCGCTTGCTGGTGATGGTGTAGTTCAGGTTCAGGCGGCTGAATTCGTACTGACGCGGGTGCGCCGGTACCGGCAGGCTGTCCAGGAACCACTCGTACAGCGGGCGATGGCTTTCGAACTCCAGGGTGCAGATGGAGTGGGTGATGCCTTCGATGGCGTCCGACTGGCCGTGGGTGAAGTCGTAGTTGGGGTAGATGCACCACTTGTCACCGGTCTGGTGGTGATGGGCATGGCGGATGCGGTACATGATCGGGTCGCGCAGGTTCATGTTCGGCGAGGCCATGTCGATCTTGGCGCGCAGCACGCGGGCGCCGTCCGGGAATTCTCCGGCGCGCATACGGTTGAACCAATCCAGGTTCTCTTCCACCGAACGGTCGCGGAACGGGCTGTTCTTGCCCGGTTCGGTCAGCGTGCCACGGTATTCCTTGGCCTGCTCCGGGGTCAGGTCGTCCACATAGGCCTTGCCGGCCTTGATCAGCTCGACGGCCCAGTCGAACAACTGGTCGAAATACTTGGAGGCATAGCGCACTTCACCGGACCATTCGAAGCCCAGCCACTTGATGTCGCTTTCGATGGCGTCGATGTATTCCTGGTCTTCCTTGGCCGGGTTGGTGTCGTCGAAACGCAGGTGCGTGACGCCACCGAACTCCTGGGCCAGGCCGAAGTTCACACAGATCGACTTGGCGTGACCGATGTGCAGGTAGCCGTTGGGCTCTGGCGGGAAGCGGGTGACGATCTGCGTATGCTTGCCCGAATCCAGGTCCGCCTGGATGATCGGGCGCAGGAAATTGACCGGGACGGCAGGTCCGGCCTTGGCATTCGAGGTAGGGTCGACAGTGGGCTTGCTCATAGGATCCTTGAACAGACAGGTTCGTGGCCGGGTCAGGCCAGATAAAACAAAGGGCTTATCATAGCCGAAGCTGTCAACCACCTGACAGAGCGCGGTCGAAAACTGCTGCTTAAATTGCTGCTTTAATGACAGGCGCGGTAAAAAACCACCTCGAAATTCCTGCAAGGCACGCTAAACTGCGCGTCTTGGCCCAAGCCTGGCCAAACCGGTCGTGGCGCCCAGGCGCCCAAACCCACGAATTCCCTGAAAAGAGTAGTGAACATGACTCAAGTCAAACTGACCACCAACCACGGTGACATCGTCATCGAGCTGAACGCCGACAAGGCGCCGATCACCGTCGCCAACTTCATCGAATACGTGAAAGCCGGCCACTACGAAAACACCGTGTTCCACCGTGTCATCGGCAACTTCATGATCCAGGGCGGCGGTTTCGAGCCTGGCATGAAAGAAAAGAAAGACAAGCGCCCAAGCATCCAGAACGAAGCGGACAACGGCCTTTCCAACGACAAGTACACCGTCGCCATGGCCCGTACCATGGAGCCGCATTCGGCCTCCGCGCAGTTCTTCATCAACGTCGCCGACAACGCCTTCCTCAACCACAGCGGCAAGAACGTGCAGGGTTGGGGCTACGCGGTGTTCGGTAAAGTCACCGAAGGCCAGGACGTTGTCGACAAGATCAAAGGCGTGTCCACCACCTCCAAGGCCGGTCACCAGGACGTTCCAGCCGAAGACGTGATCGTCGAGAAAGCCGAGATCGTTGGGTGATATTACTGATTTCAGATTTGCATCTGGAAGAGGAGCGCCCGGACATCACCCGGGCGTTTCTGGATCTGCTCCACGGCCGCGCCCGTGGCGCCCAGGCGTTGTACATTCTGGGGGACTTCTTCGAAGCCTGGATTGGCGATGATGGCATGACCGCCTTCCAGCGTTCCATCTGTGCGGCGTTGCGTGAACTGAGCGACAGCGGCACCCCGATTTTCATCATGCATGGCAACCGCGATTTCCTGATCGGCAAGGCGTTCTGCAAAGCGGCAGGCGCCACCTTGCTCAAGGACCCGAGTGTCGTGCAATTGTATGGCGAGCCTGTGCTGCTGATGCACGGCGACAGCCTCTGCACCCGCGACCTTGGCTATATGAAGCTGCGGCGCATCCTGCGTAACCCGATTGTGTTGTTTATCCTGCGCCATCTGCCCCTGGGCACGCGCCACAAACTGGCACGCAAACTACGTAGCGAAAGCTCTGCCCAAGTGCGCATGAAGGCCAACGACATTGTCGATGTCACGCCTGAAGAAGTGCCGCGAGTAATGCAGCAGTTCGGCGTGCGCACCCTGGTCCACGGCCATACGCACCGCCCTGCGATCCATAAGTTGCAGATCGGCGACCAGGCGGCCAAGCGCATTGTGCTGGGGGACTGGGACAAGCAAGGATGGGCGCTGCAGGTGGATGAGCAAGGCTTTCAACTGGCGGCGTTTGATTTCGTCAACCCGCAGTTGGCGTTGCCTGGCGCCTAAACCTATGACACAACACCGATCAACCTGTGGGAGCTGGCTTGCCTGCGATAGCATCACCTCGGTGCATCTGATACACCGAGGTGTCGGCATCGCAGGCAAGCCAGCTCCCACAGGGACCGCGCTGACCTTATGATCAGTGCCCCGCAGCCGCCGGCCCTGCCTTTGCGGTAAATGGCGGCTTGGCCAGCCACACCAGCAACATCAACCCCATGAACATCCACCCCAGCAACGTGAAGTAATCCACGGTGGACATCATGTACGCCTGGCTGGTGAGAATCTGGTCCAGCTGCGTGTACGCCTTCTGCCCTGCCCCGCCCAGCGCCTGCAAGGCATCACGGGTGGCCGAGTCGTAGGTGGTCATGTTCTCGCTCATGTAGGCATGGTGCTGGTCCGCCCGGCGAATCCAGATCCAGGTGGTCAGCGACGCCGCAAAACTGCCGCCCAAGGTGCGCAGGAACGTCGCCAGCCCTGCGCCGTCGGCAATCTGGTGCGGCGGCAGGTCGGACATCAGGATGCTCAAGGTCGGCATGAAGAACAGCGCCACGCCGATACCCATGAACAGCTGCACCATGGCGATATGGGTAAAGTCCACTTCGTTGGTGAAACCGGCGCGCATAAAGCAGCTCAGGCCAATCGCCAGGAACGCCAGGCCTGCCAGCAAGCGCAGGTCGAACTTGTGCGCGTACTTGCCTACGAACGGCGACATCAGCACCGGCAGGATACCGATCGGTGCCACCGCCAGCCCGGCCCAGGTGGCGGTGTAGCCCATCTGGGTCTGCAGCCACTGCGGCAGGATCAGGTTGATGCCGAAAAAGCCCGCATACCCCAGGATCAACACGATGGTGCCGATACGGAAATTACGGTGTGCGAACAGCCGCAGGTTGACCACCGGGTGCTTGTCGGTCATTTCCCAGATGACGAACACCGCCAGGGCGATCACCGAAATGGCCGCACCAATGATGATGAAATTGGATTCGAACCAGTCCAGGTCATTGCCCTTGTCGAGGATGATCTGCAAGGCGCCGACCCCGACGATCAGGCTCAACAAACCAACGTAATCCATCGGCTGGTAGCTGGTAACCACCGGACGCTTCTTCAATTGCGAGCGCACCACCATCACCGCGAAGATACCGATGGGCACGTTGATGAAAAAGATCCACGGCCAGCTGTAGCTGTCAGTGATCCAGCCGCCAAGGATAGGGCCTGCAATCGGTGCCACCACCGTGACCATTGCCAGTAACGCCAGGGCCATCCCGCGCCTGGCGGGTGGGTAGACCGCGATCAACAGCGTCTGCGTCATCGGGTACAACGGCCCGGCGACCAAACCTTGCAGCACCCGAAAGCCGATCAACTCGGGCATCGAGGTGGAAATCCCGCACAGGAACGAAGCCAGCACAAACAGGATGGTCGCCCACAGAAACAGCTTCACCTCGCCAAAGCGCCGGCTCAACCAGCCGGTGAGCGGCAACGCGATGGCGTTGCTCACCGCAAACGAGGTGATCACCCAGGTGCCCTGCTCCGAACTCACGCCCAGGTTGCCGGAAATGGTCGGCAACGCCACGTTGGCGATGGTGGTGTCGAGCACCTGCATAAAGGTCGCCAGCGACAGGCCAATAGTGGCCATCAACAGGCTGGGTGGCGTGAACGAGGCGTTATTGCTCATCAGCGTTGCGCAGCCTTGGGAGCGGCGACGCTGTTGTCATGAATCAACTGATTGATCATGGCATCCGCTTCGGCCAATTGACGGTCATACACGCTGGTGGTGAACGAGGCCTTTTGCGGCGCCTGTTGCGCCAGCACCGGGCCGCTCTGGTCGTGCAGGTCTACGTTGACCACGGTGCTCAAGCCCACCCGCAGCGGGTGCTTGGCCAACTCTTCAGCGTTGATATGGATGCGCACCGGTACCCGCTGCACGATCTTGATCCAGTTGCCGGTGGCGTTCTGTGCGGGCAGCAAGGCGAACGCGCTGCCGGTGCCGGCGCCGAGGCTGTCGACGGTGCCGCTGTACTTCACGTCGCTGCCGTAGATGTCCGACTCGATATCCACCGGCTGGCCGATGCGCATATCCCGCAGTTGGGTTTCCTTGAAGTTGGCGTCAATCCACAGCTGGTCCAGCGGAATCACGGCCATCAGCGCGGTGCCCGGTTGAACACGCTGGCCCAGTTGTACGGTGCGCTTGGCTACATAGCCGGTGACCGGCGCAATCAGGGTGCTGCGCGCATTGGTCAGGTAGGCCTGACGCAGTTGTGCAGCGGCGGCTTGCACGTCGGGGTGGGACGAAATCACCGTGTCATCCACCAGGGCATTGGTGGTTTTGAGTTGTTGCTCAAGGTTGGTCAAGGCGTTCTTGGCCGCGGTCAGGCTGTCGCGAGCGTGGGACAGTTCTTCCTGGGAGATCGCGCCGCCCTGGGCCAGGGTCTTACGCCGGTTGTAGTTGTCCTGGGCCGTTTGCACATCGGCCTTCTGCGCATTGACCTGGGCTTTCATGCCGTCGACATTGCTGTACAAGCCGCGCACCTGGCGCACAGTGCGGGCCAGGTTGGCCTGGGCACTTTGCAGGCCGACGGCAGCATCGTTGGGGTCGAAATTGATCAGCACCTGGCCTTCATGCACCAGGTCGCCATCGTCGGCGCCGATGCTGACCACGGTGCCGGTGACCAGTGGGGTGATTTCCACCACGTTGCCGTTCACGTAGGCATCATCGGTGCTCTCGTTGAAGCGCCCGTAGAACTCATACCAGGCCCACACGCCTACCACACCGAGGATGACGATCAGCGCCAGGCCGATGAGCATGACTTTGCGTTTGCGTGGGTTGTTGTCTTTGGGTTGTTCAGTTGCGTTGTTACTGTCGGCAGTGGCCATGACAAATACCTCAAATTATTCCGTGCGTGTGGCGGGGGTGGTCGCGGCCACGTTGCTGGCGTTGTATCCGCCACCCAGGGCCTGCATCAGTTGAATCGACAGATCGATCTGCGCCGCCTTCAGGGTCGCCAGCTGACGCTGGGCCTGCAGCAGTTGCTGCTCGATGCTGAGCACATCCAGGTAGTTACCGATGCCTGAGCTGTAGCGTTGCACCCCGGTGTCGTAGGACTGCTGGGCGATGTCAGCGGCATGTTGCTGGGCCTGGATCTGGCGGCCGGTGTCGCGCAGCTGCGAAAGGCTGTTGCCGATATCACCCAGGGCTTGCACCAGGGTTTTGTTGTACTGGGCCACGGCCAGGTCGTAGTCGGCGTCGCGGGCGTCAAGGTCGGCGCGCAGGCGGCCGCCATCAAAAATCGGCAGCGAAATCGTCGGCGCAATATTGAAGAAACGGCTGGCCGAACCGAACATCGCATCGCCCAGCAACGACTCGGCGCCTGCGCTCGCGCTCAGGTTGAGGTTGGGGTAGAAGCGGGTTTTGCTGGCGTCGATGTTCTTGCTCGCCGCCTCCACTCGCCAGCGTGCGGCGACCAGGTCCGGGCGACGACCGAGCAGCTCGGCAGGCAACACCGCGGGCACCGCGACGGCGCTGGGTTTGAGCACCGCCGGGCGGGCCAACTCGCCACCCCGGTCCGGGCCTTTGCCGAGCAATACGGCGAGGGCGATCTTGGCGCTTTGCAGTTGTTTTTCCGCGTCGATCAGTTGCGACTGGGAGCTGGCTTCCAGGCTCTCGGTCTGCTGGTATTGGTATTCACTGTCGATGCCGGAACTCAGGCGGCGCTTGCTCAGGTCGAGCATCTGGCGGGTGCGCTTGAGGTCATCGACAGCCAGGTCACGCACGATATGCGCCTGGCCCAGGTCGCTGTAGGCTTTGGCCACGTTGGCCGCCAGGGTCAGGCGCGCGGCCTGCTGGTCGACTTCGGCGGCGCGGGCCTGGCCCAACGCGGCTTCCCAGGCTGCGCGCTGGCCGCCCCAGAGGTCGAAGTTGTAGTTGAAGCTGGCGCCGATGTTGCGCACCGTCGAATAGGCATCGCCCTGACCACGCGGGTCCTGGTCCTTGGCCAAGCGAGAGCGGCTTACACCGGCGCTGGCATCCACGGTCGGCATACGGGCGGCGTTGGCGGCATAGGCGGCGGCTTCGGCCTGGTGGGCACGGGCGTCGGCGACTTGCATGTCGGGGCTGTTTTGCAGGGCTTCCTGGATCAGGCCGTCAAGCTGTGGGTCGCCTAGGCTTTTCCACCAGTCGGCGGCCGGCCAGGCGGCGCTCGACAGCGTTACGCCACTGAGGGATTTGCCGGTTTGCAGAGTGTTGGCGTCGAGGCGCTTGCCCTGGGTGTCGAGGCCGCTGTAATTGGCGCAACCGGCCAACGTCATCGCCGCCAGCACCAGGCTGAGTGCGCGTGTGTTCATGATCTACCTACCCGCTGGATCGTGATGGGGTCACCCGCAGCGATCAGTATCTTCTTCAGGATCCGCTCCAGGGTTTCCAGCTCGCCCGGTTCAAGCGCGCCGGCCAGCTGGTTGAGGGCCTGGGCGCCGATGTGCGGGAGCATGTCCGCCAGGCGCTGGCCCTCGGCAGTCAGCACCAACTGCACCTGGCGTCGGTCCAGCTCGGAGCGCTTGCGGCTGAGCAGGTCTTTTTGCTCCAGCCGGTCGAGCATCCGCGTCATCGAACCGCTGTCCAGGGACAGGTTGCGGCACAGCTCGGCCGGGGTGTCGACGCCGAACTGGGCCATGATGATCAACACCTTGAACTGCGCGGCGGTGATGCCGTGGGGTTCCATATGGGTGTCGATGATGCGGTCCTTGAGAATCGCGGCGCGGCCCAGCAACAGGCCGAGGTGGCAGTTGTGGAAGTTATCGGGGGTGAAGTGAGGCATCGAAAGTCACCTTATTACTGCCTAGGCAGTGAATGTGTGACGAGATGTTACTGCTTAGGCAGCGAATGTCAAATGGAATAATTAGGTTGCTTGGTAGTTGACCGAAGGCTGGAGTGAAATGAAAACCAATGTGGGAGGAGCAAGTCGAATCGTCGCACCGCCCCTCCCACATTTTTTACCGCGTACCGATCAGAAATCGCGTTTGTAAAAGATATCCAGGGAACTGGCTACGCCCGTAGCGACTTCCAGGTACACCTTCTTGCTCAGCAGGTAGCGCAACGCAATGGTGTTAGCCGGTTCAAACACCCCGACCCCATAACGCAGGCTGAGTTTCTCGTTGATCTTGCCGCTGGCCACCACCGCGGTGCTGTTACCGGTGCCCTGGGTGTCGAGGTCGAAATCCTGGATACCCAGCTTATTGGCGATATCCGAGGTCACGCCGGCGCTGCCCATCAAGCCCAGGCCCAGGGCGGCTTCGGCGAGCATGTTGTTGTCTTCGCCGGTGTTGGTGCGCGAACGGCCCAGCACCAGGTACGACAGCGCATCTTCCTGGGCCATGGCCGGCTCGGAGAAAATCTGCGTGGCCGGCTGTTCGGCGCTGCCGCTCAGGCGAATACCGGCAGTCACGGTGCGGGACGATTCGACCACTACGCGCACCGCTTCGATATCCAGGAACGGCTGGTCCAGCGGCCCGGCAAACAACAGCCGCGCGCGGCGCACGTTGAGGCGCTGGCCGTAGGCACGGTAACGGCCGTCGTTGAGCCACAGCTCGCCACGGGTATCCATGTTGTCGCCAATATGCACATGGCCCTGGACCTTGGCGGTGAGGCCGAAGCCGGCGAAGTTGAGCTGGTCTTCACCCACCTCCACGTCGATATCCATGGCCATGGCCATTGGCGCTTTGCCCTCTTCGGTCTGGCTGCCGATGATCACCGTGTCGTCAGAGACCTTGACCGTCGAAGGCGGCAGCTCGCGCACGGTGATATCGCCACGGGGGATATGCACTTTGCCGGCAATCGCCAGTTTGTCGTCCTTGAGGCTGATCTTCAGGTCGGGTGCCACTTCCAGCTTGGCATAGGGTTCTACGGTGACCGGCAGTTGCGAGCCCTTGAGGCTGAGGTCGACCACCAGGGCGCGGCCCCAGTCGATCTGGCCCGTGAGGCTACCCTGCCCGGCCTTGCCGCTACGCCAGCCACCGTTGAGCTGCACGCTTTCGCCGGCGATCTGCGCCTGCAGGTTCAAGCCCTCAAGGCTGATGGGCAACTCGGGCCCGGAGACTTCACCGTCCACCAGGTTCAGGTTGCCGTTGACCAGCGGCGCGAGCAAACCGCCCGAGATGCGGCCACTGCCGTTGAGCTTGCCGGTGAGCTTTTCCACCATCGGCACAAACGGCCGCGCCACGGCGAGATCCAGGCCGGTGAGGCTGAAATTGCCGGTGATCGGCTTATTGTTCGGCAGCGGATTTATCTGCGCCTGCAACAACAACTCGCCAAGCTTGCCGCCACGAAAATTCAGCTGGGTGTCGATACGCTTGGGGTTGAGGGTGGTTTCCAGCTTCAGGGTGTCGTAGGGGAAATCCAGCCACTGGCCCTTGTCACGCACGCGCAAGGTGCCGCCGCTGGCATCTACCGCCACTACGCCCTTGGGTCCGCTTTCGGGCAAATCGAGCTGTACGTCAGCATTAAGCTTGCCCTGCCAGGCGAAGTCTTTGGGCAAAAATGCCGCAAGGCTGTCGATGGGGAATTGCTTGAGGTGGTAACGCAGCTTCGGTTCGGGCATCAGGCGCTGGTCTTCGCCACACAGGCTGGCGGGCCCGGAGACCCAGCAGTGCGCACCGAAGGTCAGCTTGCCATCGGCCAGGCGCTCGATTTTCGCCGGGGCTTGCAGCCGCCAGTCCTGGCCGCCGGCTTGTACATCACCGCTGGCCAGGCGCCCGCGCCAGTTGTTTTTATCAAGGTTGCCATCCAATGCCAGGGCCAGCTTGACCAGGGGGCCGGCCAGGTCCAGTTGGACCTTTTGGTTCTTGATATCGCCCTGGGCGCTGGCGGTCAGGTTGCCGACCTGGGTTTCGCCGGCGTAGATGCCGCTGGCCTTCAGGTCGAGCTTGGCGCGTTGGGCGCTATCGAGGCTGGCGTCGAGGTTGAGGGTTTGCAGGCGATTGTCAGCAAATGCCAATTGCTGGCCCTTGAGGTCGAGCTTGCCTTGCGGCGCCTTCAAAGTGCCGGCCACATCGACACGCCCATTGATTTGCCCGCGCAGTTGCGGCCAAAGCTGGGCCAGGCGCGTCAGCTTGATGTCGATCTGCCCGGCCAAGCGTTGTTGCAGGCTGCCACTGCCGTTGATGCGGTTGTCACCCAGGCGGATGTCCAGGTTGGCGAGGGTCCATTGTTCGCCTGCACCTTCGGCCTTGGCCGCCAGCACAGCGGTTTGCCCGCGCAGGCGGCCCTTGAGATCGAGGTCGGCGTTGAGCTTGAGTTGTTCATTTTTGAACTCGCCTTTGCTGCGCAGCGGTCCGGCCAGGGTGCCAGGTAACTCGGCCACCCAGTACGCCGGGTTCAGTGCCGACAGGTCCAGCGCGGTGTCCCAGGCAATACCGTCGGCAAATTGCAGGTTCAGGTGGCCTTCGGCCTTGCCCTGACCGGCCGTCAGTTTCAACTCGGGCAGGAAGACTTGCTTGAGGTCGCCACTGAAGGGGGTGACCACATTGAACTTACCCGCCGGGCCGTCGAGGTCGGCCTTGAGGTTGCCCAGGTAATTGCCGTCCTTATAGGAGATTTCACCATTGAAGGTACGCAATGCCACTTGCGGCTCGTCGATGACGGGATAGAGGCGATGCCAGGGGAAGTCCAGCCAGTCGATTTTGGCGTCAGCACTGAAGCCTTGTTGCCAGTCCAGGTTGGCACTGAGCTTGAGGCTTTGCTGGTCACCGGCATTCAGGTCCAGCCCGGCGATCTGCGCGCCCTTGGCGTCGACCTTGCCTTGCAGGAGTAAATCCACCGGGCCTTTTTCCGCTGGCAGCACGGCCTTGCCCAGCAACTGGTAGCCATCTTTCAGGTTGCCCTTGGCGCTCAAGTCCAACTGGTTGAGTTGCAAGGTGTCAGGCAGGTCGGCGCTGGGTTTGAACGCCTCGGAGGTGATGTGCAACTGCGCCGGCAGGTTTTCGGCCAGGGGTTGCAGCTCGCCTTTGAGCTTGGCCGGCAGGTAGCCGCTGCTGTCGGCGTCGAGCTTGAGGGTCTTGAGCAGGTCGCCGTCGAGCTTGAGCGCGACGCTCCAGGGTGCACCGCCTGGGGCGTAGGGCAGGCTCAGGTTGCCGGTGGCATTCAGCGGCCAATCGCCGGTAGGTTGCAGCAGGCCGGCAAGGTCGAGCACCAGGTCATCGCGCTGCAAATGTACCGAGTCAATCTGCATACCAGCGGTGGTCCAGTGCGCCGCCAGTTGCAGGCCCTTGAGTTCTTCGCTGCCGTTGAACAGCAGGCTACCGATGCGAACGTCGCCCAGTTGGATGGCAACCGGCAGTTTCAGGTCGGGGAGTTGAATCGGCCCGCTGCTGCTCTCTTCGGCACTGGGGGCAAATTCCAGGCTGACCTGTTCCACGTCCAGTCGGTTGATACACAGGGTCATGCGCAACAGACAGCCGGGCGACCAGTCAAACGTCGGCGCATTCAGCTCGACGCGGCTGCCGTCCTGCTGCCACAGCAGATGATCGGCACTCCACTGCCCGCCCAGGCGGCCCTGGTAATTCTCCACGCTCAAACCTGGCACCTGGCCCAAGGCCCAGCGACTGCCCGCCTGGGTGCCAAGCACTGACCACAGCGCCAACAACAGCAACACGAGGATGGCGACCAGCACCAGCCCCGCTATCTTCAAACCACGCATCACAGCTCAGGCCCCATGGAAAAGTGCAAGCGAACGCCGCCCGGATCTTCGAGGGCATGGGCCAGGTCGAGGCGGATCGGCCCCACCGGCGACACCCAGCGCACGCCGACGCCGACGCCGGTTTTCAGGCTCGGCAGGTCCAGGTTGTTGAACGAGTTACCCTGGTCGATGAAGGTCGCGATCCGCCATTTATCGGTGATGGAGTATTGATACTCGGCACTCAAGGCCACCATGTAGCGACCACCGATACGGTCGCCGCGGTCGTTCTCCGGCGACAGGGTCTGGTACTCGTAGCCGCGCACGCTCTGGTCGCCACCGGCAAAGAAGCGCAACGACGGCGGCACGGATTTGTAGCCGTTGGTGGCACTGCCGCCAAATTGTGCGCGCCCCAGAAAACGGTGGTTGTCCCACAAGGTGGTCAGGCCCTTGATCGTGGCCGTGCCGTAAAGCAGGTTGGTGTCAGACCCCAGGCCCTCTTTGGCGACCTTGGTGTCGAACATCAGGCGATAGCCATGGTGCGGGTCGATACGGTTGTCGCTGCGCAGGTAGGAATAACTCACCCCCGGCATCAACAGGTTACTCAGCCCCGAGTCATTGCCCAGGCGGTATTCCTCACGCTGGTACTTGAGGGAAATCACCCGCGTCCAGCCGCTGGGCAACTTGCTGTGCCATTCGGGACCGACGGTGAGCAGCTTGCTCAAGGTGTCGGTGTTGGCGATCTCTTCATTCTGATAGCCACCGGCAAAACGCAATTTGTCGGTGAGCGGCGGGTCCAGCGGGATGTCATACCACAGGCCGACGTTCTGCCGCGGTGCCGACAATTCGGCTTCCCAACCGTAGCTGTGGCCCTGGGGGTTGACCCAATGCCGCGTCCAGTTGGCTTTGCCCCGTGGGCCGACGTCGGTGGAGTAACCCAGGCCGAGGCCCATGGTGCGGGGCTTGCGGGTTTCCAATTGTACAGCGACCGGGATCACGTCATCAGTCGCGGCGGTGGGGCTGGCGTCCACGCGCACGCCTTCGAAGAAGCCGCTGGCTTGCAGGTTCTGGTTGAGTTCGGCGACCAGCTCGGAGTCGTACGGCGTGCCACTGTCAAAGGGCACCATGCGTTGCAACAGTTCTTCATCAAACGGCGTGTCGCCGCTGAAGCTGACCTTGCCCATGCTGTAGCGCGGGCCGCTGTCGTAAATGAGTTCGATGTCGGCCACGCCCGCTTGAGGATCAACCGCGAGCTTCTGGCTAGTGAAGCGCCCGCTGAAAAAGCCGTAGCGTGACGCCTGGTTCTGGATCAGGCGCTTGGCGTCTTCGTAATGACCGTGATTGAGCACGGCACCGGGCTTGAGGTCGTCGCTGGCGGGTACGCGAAAGGCCTTGAGGCTCGCGGCCTGGCCATCGACCCGAATGGTCACGTCGCGCAAATGCACCGGTTCGCCGGGGTCGATGGTGAGGGTCAGGCGCGGATTCTTGCCGCCCTTCACCTCGCTGGCGATCTGTGGCTGATAGAAGCCCAGTGCCTGCGCGGCTTTGCGCGCCTGCTCCTCGGCGCCACGGCTGAACCGCAGCAAGGCTTCTTCGTCACGATCGCCAACCCCGCCGATATAGCCTTCGATGTTGGCTTTCAGCGCGTCGTTTGAGGGTTTGATCCGCACGTCCAGTTCACTTTGCGCCAATGCGCCGCAGCTTGTGAACAGCAGAATCAAGCCGCTGGTAAATCTTCCTGGATACTTCATAGGCGCGGATGCTACACGAGCTAGGGAGGGACTTTGAACTCGGATTTGTCTGAATAATTCTGTCCTAAGACGTTGCAGGATGTAACGCCTGGGGATTGGGATGGAAAAACACATGCTCCAGCACCGGCCCTACGGCGACTTCACCGATCTCCTCATAGCCTTGGCGCTTGTAGAAATCCAGGTAACGGGAGTTGCCGGTGTCGAGCACCACGCCTGAGGAGTGCGGATCGTCGGCGCACCAGTTGTGCACGGCTTCAAGCAGTTGCTCACCATGATGCTGGCCCTGGAACTGCGGGTGAATACCCAGCAACGGCAGCACATGCACGGCCTCGCTGGGCAGGCACGCCAGGACTGCCTGATGGTATTCCAGGTAACGCCGGGTACCGCGCACGCCGGTGCTCAGCCACATGCGGATCTGCCAGGCCCAGCTCTCGGTGATGCCCAGCCGTCGTTGCGGCGGCGCAATCAGGGCGATACCGATCAGCCGGTCGTTGACGAACAGGCCGATGGCGGGAAGCTTCTGAAAAAAGTGCTGTTTGACCAATTCGCGCACGGTGGCGCGCACCCGTTGTTCATAACCCGGCCGTTCGGCTTCGAAGATATAGGCGAAGGTCGGTTCATGGCGATACGCCTGGTAAAGCAGGGATCGCGCTTCACGGGAATAACCGCTATTGAGCAGGCGGATTTCGGCAGTGGCCGTCGAAGTGTCTGGCATAACAGTCAATCTCCCTGGGCGCCACTCAAACATGGCGTTCTTATGGGTACGAACCTGTGCAGCTCCAGTCGTTCCCAGACATTAGCAGCGCATTCACCCTGCCGCCACGCTGGCCCCCGTCCGACTTGTCGGCTAGCATCGCCCTTTTGCCAGACTGGACTGCCGACCATGAAAATCGTCTCCTTCAATATCAACGGGCTGCGTGCTCGCCCTCATCAGCTGGCGGCGCTGATTGAAAAGCATCAACCTGACGTGATCGGCCTGCAGGAAACCAAGGTTCACGATGATCAGTTCCCGCTGGCCGAAGTGCAGGCTTTGGGTTATCACGTGTACTACCACGGGCAGAAAGGCCACTACGGCGTGGCCCTGCTCTCGCGCCAGCCGGCCTTGAGCCTGCACAAAGGTTTTGCCAGCGATGAAGAAGACGCCCAGCGTCGTTTTATCTGGGGCACCTTCGCCGATGAAAATGGCCACCCGGTGACCATCATGAACGGCTACTTCCCCCAGGGCGAAAGCCGCGACCACCCCACCAAGTTCCCGGCCAAGCAGCGCTTCTATGAAGACTTGCAGCACCTGCTGGAAAGCCAGTTCAGCAATGACCAGGCGCTGGTGGTGATGGGCGACGTGAACATTTCCCCGCAAGACTGCGACATCGGTATCGGCGCCGATAACGCCAAGCGCTGGCTGAAAACCGGCAAGTGCAGCTTCCTGCCGGAGGAGCGCGAGTGGATGGAGCGCCTGAAGAACTGGGGCCTGGTGGACAGCTTCCGCCACCTCAACCCGGACGTGACCGACCGTTTCAGCTGGTTCGACTATCGCAGCCGTGGGTTTGAGGATGAGCCCAAGCGCGGGCTGCGCATTGACGTGATCATGGCGTCCACCGGGCTGGTGCCACGGGTCAAGGATGCCGGGGTGGATTACGATTTGCGTGGCTTGGAGAAGCCGTCGGACCATGCACCGATCTGGTTGGAACTGAGCTGATAGCAAGCCTGGTGAAGATCTAAATGTGGGAGGGGCGGTGCGACGATTCGACTTGCCCCCTCCCACATTTAGCCTTGCGATGCATCAGTCACATTGCTGCAACCCAACTGACTTAATCTCGCGGCACTTCCTTTGGCTTGAGAAGGTGCCGGCATGATGCTGCGCGTTCTGTTCCTGTGTATTGCGATCGCCCTCCCCGCCGTGGCAGCCCCTCTTCCCGTCCCCGGCCAAGGTCCCGCCCTGCGCATCCAGGGCTCCAACACCATTGGCGCGGCACTCGGCCCGGCGTTGGTCATGGGTTTGATGGAGCATCAAGGCTTACGGGATGTGCGCAGCGAACCGGGCGCCGGGGCAAATGAACAGAGCGTGGTCGGCACGACGCACCAAGGCAAGACGGTGACCATCGAAGTCGCGGCCCACGGTTCCAGCACCGGCTTTGCCGCGCTGAAAAATACCCGCGCGGACCTCGCCGCCGCGTCCCGCGCGATCAAGGACGGCGAACTGGTGGACCTTGAACCTCTGGGCGACCTGAAAAGCCCCGATGCCGAACAGGTCATCGCCATTGATGGCCTGGCGATCATTGTTAACCCACGCAACCCACTCAATACTCTTGACACCGAGCAGTTGGCCCAGATCTTCAACGGCGAAGTCAGCACCTGGGAGGCGTTGGGCGGGAGTGGCGGTGCCATTCATTTATATGCCCGTGATGATCAGTCCGGCACCTACGACACCTTCAGGGAGCTGGTGTTGAGCCGACGTCAGCAGCCGCTCGCGCCGTCAGCCAAGCGTTTCGAATCCAGCGAACAACTGTCCGACGCAGTCAGCCAGGACCCCCAGGGTATCGGCTTTATCGGCCTGCCCTATGTGCGTCAGGCTAAAGCAGTGGCGATTGCCGATGGCGCCTCGCAACCGATGTTGCCGCTGACCAGCCTCATCGCCACCGAAGATTACCCGCTGTCGCGACGGCTGTTCTTTTATCTGCCGCCCTCCTCCCGCAATCCGTGGGCCAAGGCGTTGGTGGACTTTACCCAATCCAGTAAAGGCCAGGCGATTGTGGCGGCCAATGGGTTTATCGCCCAGCAGGTGCAGGCGATCGGCGTGACACCTCGCCCGTCAATGCCTGACGACTACCAGGCCATCGCCCGCGACGCTCAGCGCCTGACGGTAAATTTTCGCTTCGAAGAGGGTAGCGCCAGCCTCGACAACAAGGCACGCCAGGATTTGCAGCGGGTGGTGGCCTATATCAAAAGCCACGGCAAGCTGAACAAGCAGGTCACGCTGGTGGGCTTTGGCGATACCAAGAACGATCCGCAACGTGCGGCGTTGCTGTCGAAGTTACGGGCGATGGCGGTGCGCCGCGAGCTGGCAAAGAGCGGCGTGGTGCTCAAGGATATTCGCGGGTTTGGCGCCCAGATGCCGGTGGCGGCGAATACCGCGGACGAAGGTAGGATCAAGAATCGGCGGGTGGAGGTTTGGGTGTACTGAGCCTTGGAGTTTGAGGTGCTTGGACTGGCCTCATCGGGGGCAAGCCCCCTCCCACACTTGGATTTGTGAATACAGTCAAAATGTGGGAGGGGGCTTGCTCCCGATAGAGGTGACGCGGTGTTACTGCCCGCCGCGCATCATCTCCCGCGGCACATACTTGCCAATCTCGAACTTGCCGATCGCCGCGCGGTGCACTTCGTCCGGGCCATCCGCCAGGCGCAGGGTACGTTGCATGGCGTACATATAGGCCAGCGGAAAATCATTGGAAACCCCGGCGCCGCCATGGATCTGGATCGCACGGTCGATCACCTTCAAGGCCACATTCGGCGCCACCACCTTGATCTGGGCGATTTCGCTTTTCGCCACTTTATTGCCCACGGTGTCCATCATGTACGCCGCTTTCAGGGTCAGCAGGCGCGCCATGTCGATTTCCATGCGTGAGTCGGCAATCTTGTCGATATTGCCGCCCAGACGGGCCAGCGGCTTGCCGAACGCGGTGCGGCTCACCGAGCGTTTGCACATCAATTCCAGGGCACGCTCAGCCATGCCGATGGAGCGCATGCAGTGGTGGATACGGCCCGGGCCAAGGCGGCCCTGGGCGATTTCGAAGCCACGACCTTCCCCCAGCAAGACGTTCTCATACGGCACGCGCACGTTGTCGAACAGCACCTCGGCGTGGCCATGGGGGGCATCGTCGTATCCGAACACCGGCAACGGGCGCACGATTTTCACGCCGGGGGTGTCTACCGGCACCAGAATCATCGAGTGCTGCTGATGGCGCGGCGCATCCGGGTTGCTCAAGCCCATGAAGATCAGGATTTTGCAACGCGGGTCACAGGCGCCGGAGGTCCACCATTTCTTGCCGTTGATCACCCACTCATCACCCTGGCGTTCGGCGCGGGCGGCCATGTTGGTGGCATCCGAGGAGGCAACATCGGGCTCGGTCATGGCGAAGGCGGAGCGAATCTCTCCCCGCAACAGTGGTTCAAGCCAGCGTTGTTTCTGCTCTTCGTTGGCGTAGCGCACCAGCACTTCCATATTGCCGGTATCGGGAGCGGAGCAGTTGAACGGCTCCGGGCCCAATAAGGAACGCCCCATGATTTCCGCGAGCGGCGCGTACTCAAGGTTAGTCAAGCCAGCGCCCAGCTCGGATTCCGGCAGGAACAGGTTCCACAAGCCCTCCGCTTTTGCCTTGGCCTTGAGTTCTTCCATGATGGCCGTGGGCTGCCAGCGATCACCTTCGCTGACTTGGCGCTCAAACACCGGCTCGGCCGGATAGACGTATGCGTCCATGAACGCAGTGACGCGCTCACGCAGTTCCTGAACCTTGGGCGAATAGGCGAAATCCATGAGCAGCTCCCTTCTTTGAGAGGTTGTTTAGGTCATGTATTCGATGCTAGAACAGCGCTGATAATTTACCTAGCCTATTCTCGGCGTGTATTAACATTCATCACCGATATATGATCGGCGCATGGACACTCACAATAAGAGCGCAACGAAATGAATTTGAGCAAGGTCGACCTCAACCTCTTCATCGTCTTTGATGCGATCTATACCGAAGCCAACCTGACCCGCGCCGGGCAGATCGTCGGCATCACCCAGCCGGCAGTGTCCAACGCCTTGGCACGTCTGCGCGAAACCTTCAACGACCCGCTGTTTGTACGCACAGCCCAAGGCATGGTGCCCACACCGATGGCGCAGAACATCATCGGCCCGGTGCGCAATGCCCTGTCGTTGCTGCGCGTGTCGGTGCAGGAAAGCCGGATTTTCAATCCCCAGCAGGCCGCCAAGACCTACCGCATCAGCATGACCGACCTCACTGAAGCGGTGATTCTGCCGTTATTGTTCCAGCGCCTGCGCCGCCTGGCGCCGACCGTGGTGATCGAGAGTTTCCTGTGCAAGCGCCGTGAGACCACCAAGGAACTGGCCGCCGGGCGCCTGGATTTTGCCGTGGATGCGCCGCTCAACACCGACCCGCAGGTGCGCCATGTCAAATTGATGGAAGACCGCTACGTGTGCGCCATGCGCAAGGGTCACCCCATGGCAGGCAAGGACAAATTCAGCCTGGATGACTACCTGTCATTGACCCACATCCATATCTCCAGCCGTCGCAATGGCTTGGGCCATGTGGACCTGGCGCTGGGCAAAATGGGCATCCAACGCAAGATCGCCCTGCGCTCGCAGCACTACCTGATGGCTTCGCAAGTGTTGCAGCAGACCGACATGGTCATGACCGTGCCCGAACGCTTCGCTCGTCGCCATGAACTGCACTGGTTCAACCTGCCGGTCAACGACGTGCCCCCGGTGGAAACCCACCTGTACTGGCATGAAAGCACCGACCAGGACCCGGCAAACCGCTGGATGCGTGAGCAGATGATCGAGTTGTGCCAGCAAGTCACCGCCCACGAAAAGAAGCTCGACAAACAGCAATCCTAAGGTTCAAGAATACCCATTGTGGTAGGGGGCTTGCCCCCGATGGCACGCGCAGCGCCCCTTGACGTTCACGTCAACCTGCAATTAGCTTAGCGCCAAGCCTTTCTTGAGCATCGCCATGAGCACCACCTACAGCATCTCCGACCTCGCCCGCGAGCTCGACATCACCACCCGCGCCATTCGCTTCTATGAAGAACAAGGCCTACTGGCCCCGGAACGTCGGGGCCAGGAGCGTATCTACTCGGCGCGGGACAAAGTCAGCCTCAAGCTGATCCTGCGGGGCAAGCGCATCGGCTTTTCCCTGGCCGAATGCCGCGAACTGATCGAACTCTACGACCCCAGCGGCGGCAACCAGATCCAGCTCAACAGCATGTTGGCGAAGATCGCCGAACGCCGCGAACAGTTGGAACAGCAACTGCTGGATATCGAACAAATGAAGCTGGAACTGGACACCGCCGAAGAGCGTTGCACCCAGGCCCTTGCGCACACCATGAGCCAAGCCGGCCATTAACCAGAAGGTAACTGCCATGTCCCTCCCCTCTTACGTGCGCCTGGTGGAAGTCGGCCCACGCGACGGTTTGCAGAACGAAGCCCAGCCCATCAGCGTGGCGGACAAAGTCCAGCTGGTAAACGCGTTGAGCGAAGCCGGCTTGAGCTATATCGAAGTCGGCAGTTTTGTCTCGCCCAAATGGGTGCCGCAGATGGCCGGCTCGGCTGAGGTATTCGCGCAGATCCAGCGCAAGCCCGGCGTGACCTACGGTGCACTGGCGCCGAACCTGCGCGGGTTCGAGGATGCGCTGGCGGCCGGGGTCAAGGAAGTTGCGGTGTTTGCCGCGGCGTCCGAGGCTTTTTCCCAGCGCAATATCAACTGCTCCATCAGCGAAAGCCTGGAGCGATTCGCGCCGATCATGGCCGCGGCCAAACAGCACGGCATCAGCGTGCGCGGGTATGTGTCGTGCGTGTTGGGCTGCCCTTACGAAGGCGATATCGCCCCGGAGCAAGTGGCCGCGGTCGCCAGTGAGCTGTACGCCATGGGCTGCTATGAAGTGTCCCTGGGTGACACCATCGGCACGGGCACCGCGGGCGCAACTCGGCGCCTGTTCGAAGTGGTCGGGGCGCAAGTGCCAAGGGACAAGCTGGCCGGGCATTTCCATGACACCTACGGCCAGGCCATCGCCAATATCTATGCCAGCCTGCTGGAAGGCATAAATGTATTCGACAGCTCTATCGCGGGCCTCGGCGGCTGCCCTTACGCCAGGGGCGCCAGCGGTAACGTGGCCACCGAAGACGTGTTGTACCTGCTCAACGGTTTGGGGATCGAAACGGGGATCGACCTGGAACGCTTGATTGGCGCGGGCCGGCAGATCAGCCACGTCCTTGGTCGACCTAGCGGGTCGCGTGTTGCGAAGGTGCGTAACGCCAGTTGAGTAGCACAGCTGTGACAATGTGTTACCGCACACCTGCACAACGGGTAACGCGGGAACATAATTCGTCATGCCTAGGCAAAACTATTTGCCAGAAAAATACTAACCACATGATTTTAAACGAATTTAAAAAGTTGGCACGGCTCCTGCTATCTCTATGGCATAACAAGAATAAAAAGCGCCAAACCTAATAAAAACAAGACGAAACGACTCTGACATAACAAAAACAACACGGCAGAGACGCAGCTAACAGATTTTTTTGGAGAAGATGTGCTTCGCAGGGTACGGCATGCCGCAACCCGCAACCGGATAGAGAAAAACAAAACTACCTCAGGTAGCTACCACTGGTTGGATCGTTTACGAAGAAGCAGGTCAGCGCTCAAAAAAATACGTTTGCTCTTGACCCCGGATGGGGGTCGCCAAAAACAGCGGTACGGGCCACGGCTACCAAAAACAACAACAGGCCGCCCCTCAATAATAAGAAAAGAGCACGCAACGACAAATTAAAGGGGACCTTCGGGTCCCCTTTGTGCTGCTTGCACTTATGTGACTTAGGCGGATGCCACCTTCTTCGTCGAAAATTGGTTAAGCACAGTAACCGTCAAAGCCCGCAGCGCAGCTGTTTCCTTGGCTTGTCGCTGCGCCCTCAGTTGTTTCATTTCCTGGTTATAGAAACCACTGGTCATTGACCCATCGGCCAGAATTTGATCCCGGCTCTTACCCAGCAGGCTGGCAACTCTGTTAACCGCTGTCTCGTACTCTAGCTGCCAAGCCTTCTTTGCATCCTGCTCTACAAGGTCATCCTGTGTGTTCTGCAGATCTACCACCTTTTCCAACGCCTCTTGCTTCTCGGTTATTACCTCAAAATCGGCCATCGTCAGGGTGCTGAGGTCCTGTGGGTATTGGGCGCGAAGTTGGTTTCTCCAAAATTCCATGTCCACAAAAAAATGACTTTTTTCACTGATGTTTTTTTCGCCCTCAAGCACTTGTACATAGGCAGCATCAAGAGTCTCCGGGGCCACACCCGCGATAGGGCGATAGAGCATTTCAAGGGATTTGATCGGCAAATCCAGTCGCTGCGCCAAGCCGGAGCGATAAGCAAAGATGACTTCGGCCTGCTCGGTGAAGGCCGGCCCGCGCGCCTCGACGTCACGCTCAGCGATGATATCTACCAACTCCAGGCGAAATAGTCGCTCTGCGGTGCCAATCAGGGTCGCCTCAACGTCATGCTCTCCGACCCTCTCAAGCGATTTTTCCACCAACAGATCAGTTTCCATGTTCATGAACTCCAGCACACTCCCGTCACCACAGGTAACGCGATCATCAGCTGATTTAAACAATACATCGCGAGTGTGTTGGTTCTCATGGACGGCCCCAATCATGTCCCAAACGCGCTCCGCCAGTTGCGGCCGGGTAACCCCGGATTTGTACTCTGCACAACGGGTTGTGTCCGCCACCACGGTAAAAAATGCCGCCGCCTCAGGGCTGGAACTGAGCTGGTCCCACATTTCGCCGCGACCGGCCTGCATGGCTGGGGGGGAATCGTGCAGCCACAACCTGCGCGCCTCAGCCAGGGTGACGTGGTCATCGGTAAGGACTACTTGCAACACAGGATTTTCATGCACGTTGATTCGGTCCGGATTCTCAACGGCGTACTCGGGCAGCTGAGTAATCGCGTTTGTGTGCAGATCGATCCAGTCCAGGTTATGCAGGCGCCCGGCACCTCTGGGGAAGGTCGTCGTTCCGGTATTCGCCAGATTCAGCCGGTTCAAGTCACGCATATTGCTCAGATCGGCGGCCCATCCCAACTGACGGTTATGGGAGAGGTTAAGTACGGTCAAACGCTGCATGCCTTCGAGTTGCGTCTGGCCTTGCCTCGTCAACCGAATGTCGTTACCACTCACATCGAGCCAGGTCAAATCCGCTCCACCGTTGGCAAACTCCGGCAGCTGCGTGAAGTTGCTAGAGCTGATATCCAACCAGCGCACACCGCCGAATGCGCTCAAGAAGGGCAAGGACGCATCCGAAAGGTACATTCTGGATAAATCCAAACAGTCCACATGGTCCATGTTCGCCGTAATCGCCGGTAACTCACCGGGTTGCTCATCAGCCAAGCGCAGGATGTACGCCATGCGCTCTTGCTCGGCGGCCACGGCCTGTTGCGGCGACCGACGCTGCCATGCATCCTTGATTGCATCGGCGACCCGGCCACGGGTCCTGCGTTGCTGGCTATCACCGTCGGCCCGCCAGGCGTCCAAGTCTGTATTGAGTTGCTTGAACTCGTCTTTGAGCAAATCCATTTTTGCCATAAATCCAATATCGTTGACGCCCTCTAGCCCCAGCATCTGATCCACCTCCTCGATGGACGTTGACGGATAAAGGTCTAACGCTGCCCTTTCACATGCATAAGGTCGACGACCCGCACCGCCTACCGGGCTCAATGGATAACCAAAGCGTCCATCGGCAAGGCGCATTGGCGGTTTGTAGCGTGGTTTGGCAGGCTGCATGCGCAGCAACGCACGCAGTTCATCGCGAGGCATCAGCGGCATTTGCTCCAGTGCCTGTTTCAGACTCGCGCCGCGATCAGAGGCCGTCAGGTTCATCGCCCTCCAATCCTCAGGTGAAACTGCTGACTGTACAGCCCCATAGATGTCCGCCTGATGGTTCAATACCGCGATTTTTTCGTCCTGTACCTCATAAAGGTTCTTGGGACCGAACTTGATGAAACGACGCTTGACCGCCGCATTCTCTGGCCCCACCGAATCCAGTAGGCGCTCTCCACCCGGCAGCCGTTCGACAACATCAATGCGCAGGTCTGATGGCCAACCAGGAAGCTTATCCAGACTGTGCAGCACCATGCGTTGCGTGTCGTCATTGGCCAGGGTTTTTCGGTATAACCCTTCATACGTTCGCGCCAAACGCACCTGCTGCTGATAATGACGGGCCTCTTCAGCCAAGTTCTGCGGCATGCGTTGGCGCTCGGTGAGCGCTTGCATTTCGGAGGAGTTGGCACCGTTCAACAGTTCCTCGACAACCGCCGTGGGTAGAGAAGGGAATAAGCGTTTGATAAACCTTACTGTCGCGCTTTCTCCACCCTCGGCGGCGGCGTAGCGCTGGGTGAAAAGGTCAGATTGATACGCCGCTCTCTGTGAGGCCCTGACAGTGGAAACTTCCTCTGCCACGACATTATCCATTTCAAGTCGCTTCAAGGTATCGGTCAGTAGCGCGGGCAGTGCTGCCTGGTCTGTATGTATCTTACGTAGAGTGTCCACTTCCGTTGCAGTCATTTGCACTATGCGTTCGAGCTTAAGAGGCTCATTGGCAAAACGCTCTGCCATCGGGCCCAACCGCTGCATCAACTGCGGCCCGGTCAATGTCATCGGGTTCTCGTGCTCATGTGCCCACGCCCCGGCGCCCGTACGGCTTACCTTTGGGGTATAAGCCGCCGGGTTGTCCGGATGCAGGATTTTAAAGTCATTGCTGGCACCCATCCGCTCCACCAAGTAATGCGTGTTATTTTTTTCCCGCAGGTATAATCCCCCTTCATGTTCAAACAATCCGTCTTCATTGGCCGTGAGACCATCAGGCATTGTGACCTGGCGCTGATAAGGCCTCAGGTCAGGAGAATACAGACGGATATTGCCATCGGGGCAACGAACGTGGGCCAGGCTTTCAACAAATGCCGTCTTGACCAGCGGAAACAACTTGGCCCCCACCGCCGCCGTAGATACATTAAAGGCAATGGCCGAAACGTGGGCCCATGCCGCTTTTGTATCCCCTTCGTCCCACGCCGCTATTCCCGATGCGACCTCCCATAACATTTGCGCTGCCCCAATTGCGAGCATCACGGGAGCCAGCTCGGGGAAAATAAAAACTGCAACATTCAATACATTCAAAGCCATGCTGCCCATTTTGACCAACCAGGCGTTACGTGCACGCTGATCCGCCGCATCATTGGAAACGGCCATCGCTTGCGCATTCCTCAGTATTAGATTGGCTTTTTGCCAAGCGTGTTCGCGCCACAACACCGAAAAACGCCCCCCATAAGAAGCGGTGACGCCCCTGAGATCCTTTTTGTCAGAATCATAATCTTCACGTTCAGAAAATTTACCGGAGGGATCAAGATGCCGCTTGAGCTTAGTAAAAAATACACCTTGTCGCTCGTAGGGTATGAACTGACTAAAAAACCTTCGATAACTTACCAAATACAATCGCTCAACCAAATCAAGTTTGAAGCTTGTCAAACTCGAGTATTCCTTCAACATACAAACAGGATCTCCTGGAATGAACACCACACAAGGCTCATTCATGAACACCAGGCTGCGATGAGCAACTTGCACATTGACATTACCTATAACAACAATTTGCGCCAGCGGCTGCCCAAGCAACTTAAGTCCCGAATAAGTGAGTGTTTTCTCTCGCCACTTTAATTCCTGATGGTTATCCGCTGTTTTCCGCATCACCTGGTAGGTGTCTTCTTGAATATCCCCGCACCCAAGCGCTACCTCGGCGGCGAACAGGAACTGATACCTGGCCGAATTCAACATGCGATTACGCATGGTCTTGGTGGCGGTGCCCGCTGCAAAGTTGGATGTGTCTTCGGGACAGATAAACGACTCGACATGCCTCAAGTATTGCGTACCCAAATCCAATTCTCGGCACAGGCTGGCAAACAAATGAGGTTGTATCGAGACTCTACCGCCGAGCGTTTGCGTATGATTGAACGTATAAGAGGGCGATTGTCGATGAAAATCATACTGAGTGATAAGCCTGGCGTTCTGATCGGCCACCTCAAGGGTATCTTCTATCGCAAAGTTCTTTAATGCCGCCTCAAGCAGACTAACACCTTCGTAATAGCAATAACATGATGCCTCTCGCCCAAAGACTTTAGAGCGATCAGCCGGCATCAACTTTTCAGTGGCAAAAAATAGCTGCCTTACATTGTGACGCCCACCGAATTTTTCTTTCATGGCCGCCACTAAAAGTGGTTCGACAAAATCCACAACCCCTTTAAGCCCATTAAAACTGTCATCCAGTCTATTCAGCGAATTAAAGCTGCGGATGTAAGCATCACTCAGCTTCAACTTTTTCCCCGACGACAAGTTTTTATACCATTCGGGCATCGCGAACTGCGTTTCAGAAAACTCCTTTTTGCGCTTAAGGTCGGCGGCGCCGTACCAGGACGGCAACCGGTCCTGTATCACCCGTGCATGAACGCTCTGCACCGCCGTTGATTGACTGCTGCCAGGTTGATCAAGCTCACTCATTTACCAAACTCCATTTGAAGGAACAAACGATCAATGTGCGATCGTTCGCGCTTCAAACGGTGGTATTCAGCTAGCCCGCGCTACAAAGCGCCCCACGGCTCATTCTCGGGCAGACGCCAACTCCTCAATGCTGATCTCGCGCATGCGAAATTTCTGGATCTTGCCCGTCACCGTCATCGGAAACTCGTCCACAAACTTGAAGTACCTGGGCGTCTTGAAGTGGGCGATGCGGTCCTTGCACCAGCTCGACAGTTCCAGCTCGTTGGCCACATGGCCGGGATGAAACTTGATCCAGGCGACGATTTCTTCACCGTAACGCTCATCCGGAATACCGATGATCTGCACATCGGCCACTGCCGGGTGGGTGAAGAAAAACTCTTCCAGCTCACGCGGGTACACGTTCTCGCCCCCGCGAATAATCATGTCCTTGTTACGCCCGGCAATGCAGACGTAGCCGTGCTCGTCCATGGTTGCCAGGTCGCCGGTGTGCATCCAGCCGGCCTCATCGATTGCCTCGCGGGTGCCGTCGGGGTTGTTCCAGTAACCGAGCATCACGCTGTAGCCGCGCGTACATAGTTCACCGATCACGCCGCGCACCACGGTGTTGCCGGCATCATCGACAATCTTGGTCTCCAGTTGCGGTTGGGTGCGGCCCACCGTGGTGACGCGCCGTTCTATATCGTCATCCGCCCCGGTTTGCAGCGACACGGGGCTGGTTTCGGTCATGCCGTAGGCAATTTGCACTTCGCGCATGTGCAGTTCGTTGATGACCCGACGCATGACTTCGATCGGGCATGTCGCCCCGGCCATGATACCGGTGCGCAGGCTGGCCAAGTCGAACCCGGCCCGGCCTGGGTGATCAAGCATGGCGATAAACATGGTCGGCACGCCATACAGGCCGGTGGCTCGTTCTTCGGCGACGGCAGTCAATGTCAGCAGCGGGTCGAAACCGTCATTGGGATAGATCATGGTGGTGCCGTGGGTGATGCAACCGAGGTTACCCATCACCATGCCGAAGCAGTGATACAGCGGCACCGGGATGACCAGGCGGTCCTGCGCGGTCAAGCCCAGGCTTTCGCCGACCATGTAACCGTTATTGAGGATATTGTGGTGACTGAGGGTGGCACCCTTGGGGAAACCGGTGGTGCCGGAGGTGTATTGGATATTCACGGGTTGGTCGAAGTGCAGGCTGGTCTGCCGGCTTTGCAGTTGCTCGGGCGGCACGCCTGCGCCCAGGGCCGATAATTGCGACCAGGGCATGAATGTCGGCGGCGGGCTGGGATCGAGACTGATGAGGCCGCTCAGCTCAGGCTTCAATGCCTGGAGCATGGCGTGGTAATCGGAGCTCTTGAACGAACCGGCGCACACCAGCCATTGGCAGCCGGATTGCTTGAGCACGTAATCCAGCTCACTGCTGCGATAGGCCGGGTTGATATTGACGAGGATCACACCGAGCTTAGCGCTTGCCACTTGGCAGATCAGCCATTCGGCGCAATTGGGCGCCCAGATACCCAGGCGGTCACCGATCTGCATACCCAAGGCGAGGAACGCCCGTGCATGCAGATCAACCGTCTCGGCCAGTTGCCGCCAGGTGTAGCGCCGCTGCTGATGGCGAACCACCAAGGCTTCGCCATCGGGATACTGCGCGACGGTTTGATCGAATGCCTGGCCTATGGTCATGGCCAGCAAGCGCTTGTCCTGAGAGCCACGGCTGTAGCTCTGATTCGGTTGATCCATAACGACCCCTTGTTGTCTTTTTTGTAGGTTGACGTAAACGTAAACTACGATTGACAGCACCGCAACGCAAGCTTACGTTAACGTAAAGGTGAGCGCCCTCCTCCTGCGCCCAACCCACACAACAACAAAGCTGACATTAAGGTGCCTGCCCATGAGTTACCCGTCCCTGAACTTCGCCCTCGGCGAAACCATCGACATGCTGCGCGACCAGGTGCAGTCCTTTGTGGCCAAGGAAGTCGCACCGCGTGCGGCGCAGATCGACATCGATAACCTGTTCCCCGCCGACCTGTGGCGCAAGTTCGGGGACATGGGCCTGCTGGGCATCACCGTGCCGGAAGAATACGGCGGCGCCGGCCTGGGTTACCTGGCCCATGTGGTGAGCATGGAAGAAATCAGCCGCGGCTCGGCCTCGGTGGCGCTGTCGTACGGTGCGCACTCCAACCTGTGCGTCAACCAGATCAATCGCAACGGCAACCACGAACAGAAACTCAAGTACCTGCCCAAGCTGATCAGCGGCGAGCACATCGGCGCCCTGGCCATGAGCGAGCCGAATGCCGGCTCCGATGTGGTCTCGATGAAACTGCGCGCCGACAAACGCGGCGACCACTACGTACTCAACGGCAGCAAGACCTGGATCACCAACGGCCCCGACGCCAATACCTATGTGATCTACGCCAAGACCGACCTGGAAAAAGGCCCCCACGGCATCACAGCCTTCATCGTCGAGCGCGACTGGAAAGGCTTCAGTCGCAGCAACAAGTTCGACAAGCTGGGCATGCGCGGCTCCAATACCTGCGAGCTGTTTTTTGATGACGTGCAAGTACCGGAGGAAAACATCCTCGGCGTGCTCAATGGCGGCGTGAAAGTGCTGATGAGCGGCCTGGACTACGAACGCGTGGTGCTGTCCGGCGGCCCTACCGGGATCATGCAGGCGTGCATGGATTTGATCGTGCCCTACATCCACGACCGCAAGCAGTTCGGCCAGAGCATTGGCGAATTCCAGCTGATCCAGGGCAAGGTTGCCGACATGTACACCCAGCTCAACGCCAGCCGCGCCTACCTCTACGCCGTGGCCCAAGCCTGCGAGCGGGGCGAGACTACGCGCAAGGACGCCGCCGGTGTAATCCTGTACAGCGCCGAGCGCGCCACGCAGATGGCCCTGGATGCGATCCAGATCCTGGGCGGCAACGGCTATATCAACGAATTCCCCGCCGGGCGCCTGTTGCGTGACGCCAAGCTGTATGAAATCGGCGCCGGCACTAGTGAGATTCGGCGGATGTTGATCGGTCGCGAACTGTTCAACGAAACCCGCTGAAGGAGCGCGTCATGGCCACCCTGCATACCCAACTCAACCCGCGCTCGGCGGAATTTGCCGCCAATAGCGCGGCGATGCTTGCACAGGTCGACGCCCTGCATACCCTGCTCGCCCACGTGCAACAGGGTGGCGGTGCCAAGGCCCAGGAACGCCACACCTCGCGCGGCAAGCTGCTGCCCCGGGAGCGCATCAATCGCTTGCTCGACCCGGGTTCGCCGTTTCTTGAACTCAGCCAACTGGCGGCTCATCAGGTGTATGGCGAAGACGTACCGGCGGCTGGCGTGATTGCCGGAATCGGCCGTGTGGAAGGCGTGGAGTGCATGATCGTCGCCAACGATGCCACGGTCAAAGGCGGTTCCTACTACCCACTGACAGTGAAAAAGCACCTGCGCGCCCAAACCATCGCCGAGCAGAATCGTCTGCCGTGCATCTACCTGGTGGATTCCGGCGGCGCCAACCTGCCGCGCCAGGACGAAGTATTCCCCGACCGCGAACACTTCGGGCGAATTTTCTTCAACCAGGCCAACATGAGCGCCCAGGGCATCCCGCAGATCGCCGTGGTGATGGGCTCATGTACCGCCGGCGGCGCCTATGTGCCGGCGATGGCCGATGAAGCAATCATGGTGCGCCAGCAAGCCACCATTTTCCTTGCGGGCCCGCCGCTGGTGAAGGCGGCCACCGGTGAGGTGGTCAGCGCCGAAGACCTCGGCGGCGCCGATGTGCACTGCAAGATCTCCGGCGTGGCCGACCACTACGCCGACAGCGACGAACACGCCCTGGCGCTGGCCCGGCGCAGCGTGGCCAACCTTAATTGGCGCAAACAAGGTGAGTTGCTGCAGCGCACGCCTGTGGCACCGCTGTACAGCAGCGAAGAGCTGTACGGCGTGATTCCGGCGGATGCCAAGCAGCCGTTCGATGTGCGCGAAGTCATCGCGCGGTTGGTGGACGCTTCGGTGTTCGACGAGTTCAAGGCGTTGTTCGGGACAACGTTGGTCTGCGGCTTTGCGCACTTGCATGGCTACCCGATTGCGATCCTGGCCAACAACGGCATCCTGTTCGCCGAGGCCGCGCAGAAAGGCGCGCACTTTATCGAACTGGCTTGCCAGCGTGGGATCCCCCTGCTGTTCCTGCAAAACATCACCGGCTTTATGGTCGGCCAGAAGTACGAAGCCGGCGGCATCGCCAAACATGGTGCCAAGCTGGTCACGGCGGTGGCGTGCGCCAGGGTGCCGAAGTTCACCGTGATCATCGGTGGCAGTTTTGGCGCCGGTAACTATGGGATGTGCGGTCGCGCCTATGACCCGCGCTTCTTGTGGATGTGGCCCAACGCACGCATTGGCGTGATGGGCGCCGAACAGGCCGCCGGGGTGCTGGTACAAGTCAAGCGCGAGCAGGCTGAGCGCGCAGGCAACGGTTTCAGTGCGCAGGAGGAAGCCGCCATCAAGCAGCCGATCCTCGACCAGTATGAAACCCAGGGCCACCCCTATTACTCCAGCGCGCGCTTGTGGGATGACGGTGTCATCGACCCACTGCAGACCCGCGACGTGCTGGCCCTGGCCTTGTCCGCCGCACTGAACGCCCGCATCGAGCCGAGCCGCTTCGGCGTGTTCCGCATGTAAATGGAGCTGCACCCCATGAACGATTTCAACACCCTCGAACTGATCACCGACAGCCGTGGCTTTGCCACGCTGTGGCTCAGTCGTGAAGCCAAGAACAACGCGTTCAATGCCGAAATGATCCGCGAACTGATCATCGCCCTGGACCGGGTGCAAGCCGACCCGTCCCTGCGATTTCTGATACTGCGCGGGCGCGGCAAGCATTTCAGTGCCGGCGCCGACCTGGCCTGGATGCAGCAGTCGGCCGAGCTGGACTACCACACCAACCTGGACGACGCTCGCGAACTGGCGGAGCTGATGTACAACCTGTCCAAGCTGAAAATCCCCACGCTGGCCGTGGTGCAAGGTGCGGCCTATGGTGGCGCGCTGGGGTTGATCAGTTGCTGCGACATGGCCATCGGCGCCGATGACGCGCAATTCTGCCTGTCGGAAGTGCGCATCGGCCTGGCGCCCGCAGTGATCAGCCCATTCGTGGTGCAGGCCATCGGCCAACGCGCGGCCCGCCGCTATGCTCTGACGGCCGAGCGATTTGGCGGCCAGCGGGCGCAGGAGATCGGCTTGCTGGCAGAGAGTTATCCGGCCGAGAGCCTGGATCACCAGGTGGACCAGTGGGTGGCCAACCTGCTGCAAAACAGTCCGGCGGCGATGCGCGCCAGTAAGGATTTACTGCGTGAAGTGGGCAACGGTGCCCTCACCCCGGCGCTGCGACGTTATTGCGAAAACGCCATTGCGCGCATTCGCGTAAGCGCCGAGGGCCAGGAAGGGTTGCGGGCCTTCCTGCAAAAACGTGCGCCGAACTGGCAAGCCCAGGAGCCGCGCTCATGAGCACACTGACCACCGTACTGGTAGCCAACCGTGGCGAGATTGCCTGCCGGGTCATGCGCACCGCCAAGGCCATGGGGCTGACGACCGTGGCCGTGCACAGCGCCATCGACCGTGATGCGCGCCATAGCCGCGAGGCGGATATTCGTGTCGATCTGGGAGGCAGCAAAGCCACCGACAGTTACTTGCAAATCGACAAACTGATTGCCGCCGCTCACGCCAGTGGCGCCCAGGCGATTCACCCCGGCTACGGCTTCCTCTCGGAAAACGCTGGCTTTGCCCGGGCCATCGAGGCGGCAGGCTTGATTTTCCTCGGCCCGCCCGCTGCCGCCATTGACGCCATGGGCAGCAAATCGGCGGCCAAGGCATTGATGGAAACCGCCGGTGTGCCCCTCGTGCCGGGCTATCACGGCGAGGCCCAGGACCTGGAGACCTTCCGCGCCGCCTGTGAGCGTATTGGCTACCCGGTATTGCTTAAGGCTACGGCCGGTGGCGGCGGCAAGGGCATGAAGGTGGTCGAGGATGTCAGCCAATTGGCCGATGCCCTGGCCTCCGCCCAGCGCGAGGCGCTGTCGTCCTTCGGCAATGGGCAGATGCTGGTGGAGAAGTACCTGCTCAAGCCGCGTCATGTCGAGATTCAAGTGTTTGCCGACCAGCATGGCCATTGCCTGTACCTCAATGAGCGCGACTGTTCGATCCAGCGGCGCCATCAAAAGGTTGTCGAAGAAGCGCCGGCGCCAGGGCTCAGCGTTGAGCAACGCAAGGCCATGGGCGAAGCGGCCGTGCGGGCGGCCCAGGCCATCGGCTACGTCGGTGCCGGTACGGTGGAGTTTCTGCTGGATGCCCGTGGCGAGTTTTTCTTTATGGAGATGAACACGCGACTGCAGGTGGAGCATCCGGTCACCGAAGCGATTACCGGTCTGGACCTGGTGGCGTGGCAGATTCGGGTCGCCCAAGGCGAGGCGCTGCCGATCACACAGGAGCAGGTACCCTTGATCGGTCATGCGATTGAAGTGCGGCTGTATGCCGAAGATCCGGCCAACGAGTTCCTGCCGGCCACCGGTCACCTGGCGCTGTACCGCGAATCCAGCCCAGGCCCGGGCCGTCGGGTAGACAGCGGTGTCGAGCAAGGGGACAGCGTGTCGCCCTTCTACGACCCGATGCTCGGCAAACTGATTGCCTGGGGTGAAGACCGCGAACAGGCACGCCTGCGACTTTTAAGTATGCTCGATGAGTTCGCGGTGGGTGGGCTCAAGACCAACCTGGGTTTTCTGCGGCGCATCATCGGCCATCCCGCGTTCGCGGCGGCCGAATTGGACACCGGGTTTATCCCGCGTTATCAGGATGAACTGTTACCGGCGCCCGGTGCGTTGAGCGATGCATTCTGGCAGGCAGCAGGTTCGGCGTTTATGCAGAGCCTGCCGGTAGGTGATGGGCCTTGGGCCAATAACCAGGGCTTTCGTGCGGGCCTGCCCGCCGAAGTGTCGCTGCATCTGAGCTGCAACGGGCAGGATCGGCTGGTGACATTGGCCGGGCACACGTCGCAGTTGTGCGGCGAGCAGCTGCTGATCGAACACCAGGGTGTACGCCGTGCCCATCTGGCGGTCCGCAACGAAGGCAGCCTGTACCTGCGCTGGAATGGCGAGATGCATGCCGTCAGGCTGTTCGACCCGATTGCGGCGGTCGAGGCCGGCCAATCTCATCAGGGCGGTCTCAGCGCACCGATGAACGGCAGCATCGTTCGCGTGCTGGTAGAGGTAGGCCAAACCGTTGAGGCTGGCACACAGCTGGTGGTACTCGAAGCCATGAAGATGGAGCACAGCATCCGTGCGCCCCATGCCGGGGTGGTCAAGGCGCTGTTCTGCCAGGAAGGTGAAATGGTTGCCGAAGGCAGCGCGCTGGTGGAGCTTGAAACCACCGCCTAGAACTTCGCGGTGGCTTGCACCACGACGCCAAGGATGTGGCAGTCGTCGGTGAGCAGCGCCTTGGGGTACGTCGGATTGAGCGGCACCAGATAGCGCTGGCCGCTCTCTTCCTGCAATTGGCGAAAAGTGGCCTGGGAACTGCCAGACCATTGGGCGACAACCAGTTTGCCGGGTACAGGATCGATGGCCGGGTCCACCAGGATCATCGTCCCGGCACCGATGCTCATGCCCGTGGGCGCGGTCATGGCGTCGCCCATTACAGGCAGCCAGAACGCCTCGCCACGCGCGTGGTAATCGGTCAATTCGTAGCGGCCAGGCCCATAGAGTGCACGCTCTTCGCGCAGCTCGCACGCCTGCTGCCAGTCGCTGACCGGATAGCGAAAATACGGGTTGTAGTGCTGTTGCAACGCAGGCTCTTGCGCGGCCCGTTCGCGAATCTCCAGCGCCACCTCCAGGTAGCCCAGCCCGAGCTCGGCCAGCACCCGGTTCATGTCCGCAAGGCTCGGCACTCGGCGCTTGTTGAGCCAATGGCCGACGCCGCCCTGGGACATACCCAGGCGCTCTGCCAGTTGCTCCTGCGTGACCTTGCGGTCTTTCATGTTGGCTTTGACCAACGCTATCCAGTTATCCATGGCGCCTGACAATACGGTGCGTATTTTTCGGGGCAATAAACAGTTTGTAGTAATCCATAAAACGACATAAATACGATACGTACTATCATCAAGCCTAAGGATTTCGACACCCACCGGAGTACTGCCGCTTATGACGAATAGCCCGCTTTCATTGCCTGAAATACCCGAACAGGTTGAATTACAGAACATGTGCCACAGCGGCGCGGCCCAGCGCGCGCTGGACTATTACTTGAAAGAAGATATGTCGGCACCAGCCGTGGAGGGTGCCCTGTTCGCGATCAAGCCGGGCGTCAGCCAAGAGGAAGCCCTGGTTCACGCGTCTGACCTGCTGCGCAGTGCTGCGGCAACCGCCTACGAATCAGCGTGCAGCCATCAAGGCAATCAGCGCGACCTGGCGTTTTCCGTGGTGTATTTGATCGATATGGCGAAGGCGATGGTGGAGCGCTCGTTGCAAGCGCCGGGGGCCCAGGCAAACGCGTAACAGACACGAAAGAAAAATATTTCTATCCAAGGGATAAAAACATTTGACTTGCAAATGATAATGATTATTATTGGACCAAGCTGATCGCGAGATCAGTCGATAGACCAAGGGACCTTAGGTCGGACTCTTGGAATATCTCCTCATCAGGCTAATCACGGTTTTTGACCCGGCTCTTTGGCCGGGTCTTTTTTTTGCCAGTTTCCCTGGCATGGCTTCAGGCTAATGAAGACTGTGTGTTGCTCGATGGCGCGCATGGTAGCAAAAGACCATCGTCGAAAGAAAGCCACACGACAGCTCTAGCCCGGATCTTTGCGAAATAGCGCTTGAGAATCAATCTCATAGCCCCTAAGCTGCCGCGGCGTCAGGGATGACGCCCCCTCCCCGTGCAACAATTTTGCATCCAGGTTTTACCTGACCTCTGTGTAATATAGCCGCCACATCACTCATATTCAGGCAACCAGACTATGACCGTGGCCTTGACCTCCATCAAGATCAGCACCGACTTCGACAGCGGCAATATCCAGGTCCTGGATGCCAGCGATGCCTATCAGTTGTTACTGGCAATCAAACCCGACACCCGCAGCAAACATTTTCAATGGTTCCACTTCAAGGCCGAAGGCATGCATGTGGGGCACACCCACACTTTTCGATTGAGCAACGCCGGTGGCTCATCCTATAAACACGCCTGGAGCGGCTACAATGCCGTGGCATCCTATGACCATATCAACTGGTTCCGGGTGCCAACGCGCTTTGATGGCGAGATCCTGCATATCACGCTCCAGACCCGCGAAAAGCACGTATGGTTCGCCTACTTCGAACCCTACAGCCGTGAACGTCACGACTGGCTGATCGAACAAGCCCTGAAGTACGCCGGCGTCAAGCTGCTGGCCACCGGCAAGAGTGTCGAGGGCCGCGATATACAACTGTTGCGCCGTGGCAAAGGGGCTGAAGGTCGCCGTAAGGTGTGGATCATTGCCCAACAGCACCCCGGCGAACACATGGCCGAATGGTTTATGGAGGGCGTGATTGAACGCCTGCAAAAGGACGGTGACGCGGAGTTGAAAAAACTCTTGAAAGTGGCCGACCTGTACCTGGTGCCCAACATGAACCCCGATGGCGCTTTTCACGGTCACCTGCGTACCAACGCCATGGGCCAGGATCTGAACCGCGCCTGGCAGAGCGCCAATCAGGAAACCAGCCCGGAAGTACTGTTTGTGCAGCAGCAAATGGAAAAGTACGGCGTGGACCTGTTCCTCGATATCCATGGCGACGAAGAAATCCCCTACATCTTCACCGCCGGCTGCGAAGGCAATCCAGGCTACACCCCACGCATCGAAGCCCTGGAAAAACACTTTCGCAACCACCTGAGCCATCTGACCCGGGACTTCCAAACCACCTACGGCTACACCCGCGACCTGCCGGGCGAAGCTAACATGACCCTGGCCTGCAACGCAGTCGGTGAGAAGTACGACTGCCTGTCCCTGACCCTGGAGATGCCCTTCAAGGACAACGACGATGCGCCCAACCCGCGTACCGGCTGGTCGGGCGATCGATCGAAACAGCTGGGCAAGGACGTATTGAGCAGCGTCGCCGATATCGTCGGGCTTTTGCGTTAACCCTTGTGGCAAGCTTTTTGTGGCGAGCGAGCTTGCTCGCCACAGAAGCGATCAATCCCGGGTGCCGGTCATGCTCTGCAATACCCCATCGCGGCGGATCAACCCGTGGAACAGCGCCGCCGCCAAGTGCACCAGCACTGTCAGGAACAACAGGTAGGCAAGGTAGCCGTGAGCCTTGCGCAACAGCGCAAACAACGGCGCATTCGCCCCTACCAGGGCTGGCAGTTGCACAGAACTGCTGAGCATCACCGGGTCACCGGCGGCCGAAATCATCGCCCAGCCCAGCAGCGGCAACACCAGCATCAACGCATACAGCAGCACATGGGAAGCCTTGGCCGCCAGCACTTGCCACATCGGCAAATCGGCTGGCAGCGGCGGTTGCCGGGTGGTAAAGCGCACGGCCAAACGCACGAGCACCAGGGCCAGGATCGCAATACCCAGCGGTTTGTGCAGGTGGATCAGCCATTCATGGCGTTCCGACACCGACGCCGCCAATCCCGCACCAATAAACAGCATGGCAATGATCATCAGCGCCATCAGCCAGTGCAACAGACGCGCCAGCGGTGCAAAAAAACGCGGTTGAGCATTCATGGCTTCGACTCCTGAGGGATGCTGTGCAACGGGCTGACTTCACCCGCACGGCGCAGATACGAACTGGCATACGCGGCGGAGCGTGCGGCCAGCAACGGGTCGTTGGAGGCCTCGATACCGCTGGGCAAAATCAGCGGGTCAAAGTTGATATCACGGCAATCACCGTCTGCCTGCGGCTGGCTGCTTTGCAGTACCAGAGTGCCGGCGTTGAACTGCGTATGCGGGCCGGTCCAGGTCTTGCTCGCGTCATCCAAGGGGTCGCCGGGGTTGGCCAGGGTCATGTTCAACTGCCAACGCAAAGGCCCGGCGGCCAGGCGCTGCACCAAATCCTGTCCCAGGAAGTCACTGCCCGACGGCGCAGCATCACCCGCCGCGTCCTGGCTTTGCGGCACCACGCTCCACCGCACGGCCTGACGCTTGCCACCTTCGCCCACCAGGTAAAACGCATTGATGCCGTTGTAGGTTTGCGTCGCATAACTGGCCGATGGCTTGGCAGTCTTGACCCAGGCCAGGAACGGCGCCGTCTCCGGGTGTGCGGCAAAAAACGCCGGCATGTTCGCAGGGTTCGGCTTGCCGGTGGCCGGGTCTGGCGCACCCGCCTTGAGCAGTTGGTAGAACGCCTCGGGCGTGCCCACCGGAAACACCGGCATACTGTTCATTCCCGTTCGCCACTGCTGGCCGTTTGCCTGGCTGAATTGCACGGCAAAACTGCGAATCGGCACACTGCTGTCCGGTGCATATGGATTGCCGCTGGGCAAAGCAAACCGGCCAATCACCGGGGTCTTGGCCTCGCTGAACACCTGGGCGCTGGAGTAAGCACGCGCCTCTGTGCTCGCCTCGAAGTAACCCGCCACACACACACCTTTGGCATGATTGCGGCGAAAGCCCGGGTGTACGCCGTTATTGGTTTCCAGGGCATTGACCAAGGTCTTTGGCCGCAGACGCTGTGGGTCGAGGGTGCCGTTGACGTAGGCAAATGCAACCACCAACACTGCCACCACGCCCCCTATACACGCCAGCCTGACGAGCAGACTTGTAGTACCAAGAGGCGGACGCGGCGGTAAAGAGTGATCAACCATAGAAGCTCCAGGGCCCGAGGCCGCAGGGGGAAAGTGTTATGAGACGAATCCCACGTAGGCTTATTCCCCCTTCACTGTAGTTTCTTTGTAGTCAACGCGCGGCCAGATCGAGTGCCGGCTAGGGCTGATTAAACAAGGCCTGCCGCTTGTGAAGAAATGCCTGCATTCCTTCTTGCTGATCAGGCGTGGCAAACAGTCCATGAAACAACCTTCGCTCCTGACGCACGCCTTCGTGCAACCCGACCTCCAGAGAATGCTCCACCGCCTGCCGCGCTGCACGGGTGGCCGTTCGCGAGAAGGAGGCAATTTGTGCCGCCACCGCCATCACCTCGTCCAGCAAGTTCGCAGCCGGGTAAACCCGCGACACCAACCCCGCCTGCTCTGCTTCCGTGGCGGTCATTGACCGGCCAGTCAACACCAGGTCCATGGTCTTGGCCTTGCCGATCAGCCCGGTCAACCGCTGGGTCGCGCCCATGCCCGGGATGACGCCTAGCTTAATTTCCGGCTGTGCAAAGGTGGCGGTATCAGCAGCGAAAATCATGTCGCACATCATCGCCAGCTCACAGCCTCCGCCAAACGCATAGCCCGCCACTGCGGCAATCGTCGGGGTGCGCAAACGGGTGAAGCCCTCCCAACCGACGAAGTAGTCTTCGTTGAGCACGTCCAGATAGGACTTGCCGCTCATCTCTTTGATATCGGCCCCTGCCGCGAAGAACTCTGCGGTGCCGGTAATGACAAAACACCCAATCCGAGGGTCTCGATCCATTGCTTCCAGATGACTGATCAACTCAGTCATCAGCGCCGAACTCAGCGCATTCTTGACTTCAGGACGGTTGAGCTTGACCAGGACCACTCGATCATGACGTTCCACAAACACGTTCATAGGCATCTCCACTGATTGATGTTGTTCACACTTGGGGCTGTCTCAGGAATCCCAGATCGCGCCATGGGCGGGTATTCCCCGAGCTTCCAACTCTTGCACCAGACGCTGGGTCACCATTTGGTTGGCAATACAGATCACGGCTTCTGCACCAAAGGCTTGCACTGCACCGTAAGCCAACTTCACCAGGTCTGGCTTGCCGCGCTCATCGGTGTCCCAGATCAATGCGCAAGGCTGGGCGCGCAGAATTTCCTCCACCAGTTCATCGCCATAGGTCGTCCTCGGGCTACGGGCAGACCAGATCAACTGAATCGGTACCTGAGCCGCCAGCAGATGCGGCATGACAGGCCCGATGCCGCTGCCAGTGGCGATGTACACCACCGACTTGAACAGGGTTTCTACATTGGCAACACCCGCTGTGGTGATGCCCTTAACCCACACATGTCGCGGCAAGTCCTCGATAAATCGCCCGGTCCAATCCCCCGCGCGGGAAATTATCAGGCGGAAACCCGCCTCGTGTGGCGTGGGAATATTGGCAAAGGAATGCCACTCCAGCAGTGGGTTGCGGCTGATTGCGGTGGATGAACCGGCGAACGGTGTGGTGTGGCTCAAACGCGTAATCACCGCATGCCCGGAAGGCCGTGCGTGTTCAACAGCCACCTTGCGCAGCCGCAGCCAGGGCAGCAGGACGCTCAGGGTCAGCACTGCCAGCATCCAAAACGTAACGCTGTGCAGCAGGCTCGACGTGGTCAGTAACGTTTGCCACCAGAACAACAGCAACGCACTCCAACCGCCAAACCGATGAACGCGTTCGAACCCATTGTGGAACCGGCCTCGAATACGTGGTTGAGCCATGACCACCATGAGCAGCAATAAGCTGAGCAGCATAACGCTGACCCCTAACTCGGCCACCGAAACACTGTCAGGTTGTTGCAGGTAACGCGTAACCTGCACGCCAACCAGGGCGGCAAACCACCCAGTGGCCGCAAAGGCTGCGCCACTGTGCAGCCCACCGAAGTGGTACACCTTGGCCGCGCTACGCCGCACCTGTAAGGGCCATGTAGGCGGTATTCGCGTTGCCAGCCAGAACAGCCCATTGATCACGTATTGCTGGCGAACGAGAATGGCAACCGACAGGTTGATCAGCACCATGTCCGACAGCGTCTGAACCGGGATGGCGTGCAGGTCCACAGCCAACAGCAAAAACACCAGGTTGCCCATCAGCGCGGCGGCTGCCAGGCGGTTGTAACAGGAAAACATCGGCAGTGACGTCCAGCGACGCCAAAGCGCCGGCTTGGGCGGTACAACGGTACGGATCAGCGTATCAATCATGGCCGGGCTCCCCGGTCGCGAGCGCCTGCACCGCCAACTGGTTCTCCCGGGCCGTTTGCAGTAACAATGCCTTATCGATCTTGCCCCTCGCGGTCAGTGGAAAATGCTCCACTGCGTAGATGGACTGAGGCACGCAGTAATAGGCCAGGCGCTGTTGGCACGCGGTTTGGCAAGCCTCGATGTCAGTGCTGGCAGGCGAAACAAAGGCCACCAACGTGCGGCTGTCCAGCTTCAAAGTGACGGCGCGCATGCATCCAGCGCCGGCCTCCAGAGCCGCCGACACCGCATCCAGTTCCACGCGAAAGCCGCGGACTTTCACTTGGTCATCCACGCGCCCTAAGTGTTCGAGCTGGCCGTCTCCCACCCAGCGCCCCAAATCTCGTGTGCGGAACATCATGGCGTCGCCACCGAGAAAGGGATCCGGACGGTATCGCTGCTGGGTCAATGCCGTATTGTTCAGATAGCCTGCTGTCACACCCGCACCACCGGCCCACATCTCTCCCGTTTCACCCAAGGCACAGGCACGCCCCTGCTCATCGAGCACATAGACAGTGTTATTGGGGGTTGGCCGGCCAATAGTCAGTGGCGTGCCTGGTACATGCCGGTGCAGCGTGTTGACGATGGTCGTCTCGGTAGGACCGCAGCCGTTGTAGAACGTACAGTGCTCGGCCCACCGATCCGCCAGAGCCTGGGAGCAGGCTTCTCCAGCCACCGCAACGACGTTGAGGTGGGGACACTGTCGAGGCTCAAGGGTGGCCAGTATCGAAGGCGTTGCGATCAACACATTGCACTGTGCGGCCGTCTGCGCGATGTCTTTGCCGCGAATCAGCAAGGTCGCACCATGAGCCAGGCAACCGAGTATTTCCCAAGCCGCCATGTCAAAGCCGATATTGAGAATCTGCCCTACGGTACGACCCGGTGCCATACCCATCCGCCCAGGTTCAGTGAGCAGAATATTGCATACGTTACGGTGGCTGACACACACGCCGTTAGGGCGCCCTGTGGTTCCAGATGTAAACAGTACAAAGCACAGATCATCCGGGCCAGCACCGACACGCACGCAATCATTGTCTTCAGCCAGCCATGGCGTTTGAGCAATGAACGTATCCAAATTGAGGCAGCGGTGGGACGCGTCTGCCGGAATGCGCTCCACCAGGCTCGATAAGGTCAGAATCACCGGGCTGGTCAATGATTCGAGGACCATGCCCAATTGCAGGGTGGGTACGATTCTGGCGTCCTGAGGGACATACGCGGCGCCAATCTTTAACACCGCCAGGAGCCCGACCAGCATGGGAATCGAGCGCTCGACGAACAATCCCACCGTGTCCCCACGCTTAACACCCTGCCCAAGCAGGTGCTCAGCCAATCGATTGGCTTGTCGGTTGAGTTGTTCATAGCTGATACGTTGGCCCGCGCATACCGCAGCGGTCGCCTGGGGTGCCAGCCTCGCTTGCGCTTCGAAGGCGTGGTGCACGTTGGCGTAGGTGGCTCGGGTTGAGAGGCCACAACCCCATTGCTCAAATAAAACCCGCTGCGCGGCAGGCAAATGAGCCAGCGAGATGCAGGAAAAAAACTGTTTATCACTCAGCAAACACGTCATAAGCACCCTCTCACTATTCAACTGCCGGCTGAATGCCGACAGATGCAAGGGTGGATAGAGGGCTGCGCACGAGATTACAGACTCTCAAGGTATACAGACGCTTCCCACGTATTAGCCGGGAAGTTTCTTTGCGCAAAGCGTGGAATAACCTACAGGGACCAACGTCTACTTCAACACACGTGAGTAGACTCATCCCCATGCATGAACTCGACGAACAGTTACACGAACTCATCCCCAGGTTGCGGCGTTTTGCCGTGTCGCTGACGCGCAACAGCAGCAGCGCCGATGACCTGGTGCAGGCGACCCTGGAGCGGGCGATCATCGCCTGGGCTGATAAGCGTGTCGAAGGCGACCTGCGCGCCTGGCTGTTCGCGATCCTCTATCGGCAGTTCCTCGACGCCCATCGCCGCAGCCGACGCTATGCACGTATGCTCGAATTCTTCACCGGGCGCGATGATGCGCAACCGTCGGTGGAGCGCACAGTGATGGCCCAATCCACCCTGCAAGCCTTCGACCAACTCAGCACCGAACAACGCGCCCTTTTGCTGTGGGTGTCCGTGGAGGGTTTGAGTTACAAGGAAGTCGCCGAGATCCTTCAGGTACCCATCGGCACCGTGATGTCGCGCCTGTCCCGTGCGCGCCAAGCGTTGCGTCAGCTCAGCGATGGCGAAATTACCGGCCCTGCCCTGCGGAGACTCAAATGATCAGCCTGCCCCCCAGCGAACGCGATTTGCATGCCTACGTCGATCACCAACTGCCGGACAGTGACCGCCGCGTGCTTGAAACCTGGCTGGCCAACCACCCCGAAGCGGCCGCCCTGGTCCACGCCTGGCAACAGGACGCGCAATTATTGCGGGCATCCTTGAGCGGTACCCTGCAGCAGCCGAGTAATCCGGCACTGGACCCGGCGTTGATCCGTCAGCGTATCAAGCGTCAGTCCCGCCGCCACTTCGCCAGCGCGGCGGTGTTGCTGATTGCCGTGAGCCTTGGCGGGCTTGGCGGCTGGCACGCCCGCGAAGCCACCCAACCACAGCCGCTGCCGATGACCGATGCCATGCAGGCTTACCGTCTGTTTGCCCAGGACGGCGTCATGCCCGCCGACTACAACGACGACGGCAGCGGCACTATGCAAGCCTGGCTCGACCGCTATTTCAATCAAGCCCATCGCCTGCCCGACCTGAGCCAGGCAGGCTTCAAACCGGTCAGCGGGCGCCTGCTCACTACCGATCAGGGGGCAGCCGCCATGGTGCTGTACCAAGACCCCCAAGGCCGACGCATCAGCTTTTATATCCGCCCGCCGGGACCGAACAACGGCTTCCTGCCCCGTGGCAGCCGCAGCGCCGACGGTTTGCAGGCCGAGTACTGGTCGGGCGGCGGCTATAACTACGCAATGGTCAGCCCGGCAGACCAGCCCACCCCGGCGCTGATGAAGTTCTAGAAGCCCACGTCCAGCACCACGTTGTCCAGGTAGGTGCCGCCGGGGGGTGTGGGCTGGTCGGTGTAGATGCGAGCGTTGTAGTTAAATACCTGGCTGCCTGTGCCCAACCCATTGCCAGGGTTGACCTCCGCTGTGGAACTGGCCCGCCGCGCCGCGCCGACGCTGCCCCAACGTGTGGTGCCGGCGCTTTTGAAGAGGTCATAGGCCAGGTAGTTGCTGCCGGAAACCATGCGTCGGCGCCCGCCGACACTGATCGGGTTCTGGCCGTCGCTCAAGCCCACGGTGTAGGCACTGCCCTTGGTGCAGGCGATATTGATGGTCTGGCCGGTCACTGCGGTAAACCCACTGACCACCGGCGCGCTGCCAAAGCTGATATTCGGCGCGGTGATCTGGCAGTCATTGGTCACGGTCATGCTGACGGTCAGGCTTGCCGTGCCGCTGCCCGTGTCACGCCCCAGGCAAATGCCGCCAACGCCGATTCCCGAGCAATAATTCCACACCCAGGCGATGTTCAATGTCTCGGTGTACAGCCCCGCTGCGATATTGCTGCCGGTAATGCTGCTCAGGTACAACGGCACGGTTTTCGCCCCGGGCCCGGCGATCAGGCCAATGCTCTGGGCAATGCCGCCCGCGCCCCCAAAATCGAATTGAGTGCCGCGGGTGATGGGATAACTGGTGCTGTTATTGCCATAAATCGTGTAGCCAATCACATCACCGGTCGGCCCGACCATGCCAGCGGTGGACGAGGTGATCGTGGCGTAGAAGTGGTCGGTGGACACCAGCAGCGAAATCAACGCCTGGGTGCAACTCAATCCGGAGTTGGTGGTAGAGCTGGTTTGCGCGGCAGTGCGCACCGTCATCGAGCTGATCGAACCGAAACTGGCCGGCACCGTGGAAACCACCGAACACACCGCCATAACCTGCCCGGAAAATAACAGCCCTGCCCCATACATCCATGCCTTGCCCCTCACCCGCAGTCTCCTTGCTCAAGCACTCACTGGCACACCAACGGCCCGATCAGGGGCACGTCCTGTTGCTGCTCATCGATAGCGAATGTCGCCTGGCAGGTGCGCCCCTCACTGAGGGTGACCTGCAAAGTATTGTGGGCGCTGAGGTTTTCCAGATAGACCAGCCCATCCCACCCCACCACCGCCTGGGTGTTGCTTTGCTCGTGCACCACCAGGCTGCCCAGCGGTAGCTCCTGATGCTGGCGATCCACCAGGGTGATACTGGCGGCGAGCACCCGGCGCAGCGGGAACTCCAACAGATAGCCGCTGCCCCGGCGTACCGACACGCGCTGCTCCACATTGGGGCTCTGCACGTTCGCCGGCAGGTTCAACGGGTCAATTTCATATTTGCCGCGGTAATACGCGCTGCTCCATGGCACCAGCAAATGACCGTTGCGGTCGGTCTGGCCCACCAGCTGGTTTTCGTAGCGCACTGGAATCCCGGCGAACCCCTGGGTACTCACCACCACAAACGCGTCATTGATACGGTTGGCAGCAAAGGTTTCGCCGCCCATCCACACCAGCGAGCCGCTGGCATCCGCCCAGCGCGTTTGGGCGTCACTGCTGCCGTACACGCCGGCCTGCAACTGCACTGACTGCAAGCGCCAGGTCAGGTCGGCCTGCCGATAGCTTGGCGCATCGCCCTGGGCATAGCCGAGGTTGTAGCCCACGCCGCCTTCGCTGGGCACCGCGCGGCTGTAGTTGATGCGCTGGCGACTGGTGCCGTCCTTGCTGCGCTCGGTGCTCAAGGCCAGGCTGCCGTTGAGGTCGAACGGGATCACCAGTTGCGCCTGCATGGCCCAGTTGCTGTCGCCGATTTCGCGGTTGGCCGACAGGTAGAAGCTGGTGTTGCGCCACAGCGGTTTGCTCCAGCTGAGGTTGAGCAGGCGCGTGCGCGAATCGTCTGCCGCCTGCACGTCGAAATACCCCAGGCCCAGGCTGCCGAAACGTTGAAGGTTGAGGCTCAGCGTCACCTGCTCGCTGCGCTTGCTGAGGCTGGCGTAAGGGGTGTCGACCAGGGTCAGGTCGGCGTAGTCATCGCGCCGTTCAACGCGCTGGTACATCAGGCTGTAGCGCGTGCTGTTGTACTGGTAGCCAAGGCTGAGTTGCTGGCCGCTGCGGCTGTCGAACTGGCTCTGGCTGAGGGCGGTATTGAGCACGCCGAAGTTGCCCAGGCGCAGGTTGGCGCCAAGCCCGCCGAGGGTCAGGTCGCTGGATGCTTCGGCATGGCTTTCCAGGGTCAGGCTGTCGCAATAGCCATAGCGAAAGGTGCCACTGGTTATGCCCGGCCCGTAACCGAAATCGCGCAGGGTGTAGTCACGGCGCAAGGTACCGGCAGCCACGGAAAAATCCGTCAAGCCTTGTTGCAGCAAGGTGCTGGTGACGTAGAACGGCATCGTGGTCGACACCTGGCGCCCGAGGGCGTCGGTGGTCACCACGACAGCCTCCCCGGCGCCGTTGATAAATGGCACGTTGGTCAGGGTATAAGGCCCGGGTTTCAGCTGCGCGGTGTCGGATTTATAGCCGTTGATAAACAGGTCCACCGACGAGGGCACCGCCGCCTCACCGGCGAACTGCGGCAAAGGGTAAGTGACCAGGTCCGGGCGCACGGCAAAGTCCCGGGACACTTGCACCCCGCCCAGACGCACCGAGCTGCTCCAGGGCAGCGAGCCGCTGATCACGTCGCCCGCCTCGTAGGTGAGCAGGCGCTCATCATCGGAAAATCGCCAGGTGGTGTCGTAGCGCCGGTAACCGTTGCCGAGGGTACTGTCGGTGATGCCATCAGCCAGGGTCTGGCGCACCTGCCCGGTGTTGGACAAGGTGCCCCTGGTGTCGAACAGCCGCACTTCGTTCCAGGCGGCGAGGTAGCTGCCGCCGTCATCGGTGTCGTTGAAATACACGTCATAGTTGAGCAAGGCGCCGAAGCTGCTCATGGCCTGGGTGCGCGGATAGGTATTGCGATTGCCGATAAACTGCGCCTGCAACCAGGATGGCGGTACATCCAGCAACAGGCGCTGGCCGTTGCTGTCGTAGTCGCTGTGCAGCCCAGGCACCTGGTCCAGGGCCACGCTGCCGACAGGCTCGCCGGGCAATTTCATACCCACGTCCTGCAGCGCGCTGGCGGGCACAAACAGCTGGCCGGCGCGCTGGTCGACCGCAATGACGCGGCCGGTGTCCATCTGGTTGACCACCAGTTCCAGAAACAGCTGTGCATCGGCGACTGCCTCCATGCTGCCCGGCGGCGGCGGCAAGTCGCCTGCCATCGCAGCGCCCCACAACCCGCTTGCCACTGCCACCGATGGCCATAAACCCCGAGCCCAACCACGACTCACCATGGCGTTGTGTCCTTCAATGGACATCTCCATCCTGTTAAAACCCGGGCGTATGCCCGTAGCGCTACCTGACGGTTATCGCTTGGGCGCCAGGCTTTCCAATTGCGGCGCACCGTTGACCCTGACCTGCAACGGCTGGTCGGCCGATACGGCATCCGGCACCGGCCAGCGCATACTCGCGCCCGGCAGCACATAGCCGAGCAAACCTTCTACCAGCGGCCGGGCCTGCCCGCCTTGTTTGAACGACGCATCGGTGAGCCGCGCATGCACGGCGCCCTGGTTGCGCACCTCGATGTAACTGCGCCCGCCTACGTTGACCTTTTGCCAGCTCAAGTCCGGCTTGCCGGCACCCTTGGGGTCGCGTTGACGTGTGGCGTCGTCCTTGCTCCACAACCCGGCGCCGTAGGCAAACAAGGGCACCGAATAGCGCATCTGGAAGCGAATCGCTGCCGCTGTGTTCTTGCCTTCCGGCGGCGCCGGCACCTGCAGCGCCGAGGGGATTTCATCGATGATGATGCGATAGGCCAGCTCCTGTCCCGGCGGTACTTCGCGGGTTCGGGTCAGGCGCACCAGTTGCTTCTGGCCGGGCTCGATTTTGGCCACCGGCGGGCTGCCGATCACGTCGCGCTGGTTTTGGTACTGCTCGTCGAAACCGTTCTGGCTCCAGGCAAATACGCGGATCTGCAGGTTGGCCGTTTCCGTGCCACGGTTCTCCAACCACAGCGCGCTGGCCTGTTGATCGGCCTCCAGCACCGGGTCGATGGGCCAGATCAGCACCGAACTGGCCGCCTGCACCAGCCCTGCGCCACACAAAAGCCCCAAGGCAATACCCGCGGCCCACCACCGCCGGGAAGTTGAATGCATAAATCCACTCCTCAATACCGTTAGCCCTACCACGACAGCTGCACCTGCAGCGTGTCGCTGTACGTCCCCCCAGGCTGATTGCCGGGTAATACCACCCGCCCGTAAATCGGCAGGCTGATGTTGTTGGCATCGCTGTAAGTCACGCTGACGCTCTGGCTGACGCCCAGGCTCTGGCTGAACGCCGCGTCGCGAAACAGTTGATAGGCCACCCGCGCGCTGCCGCTGTTGAGCTGCAAATTGCGCCCGGCGCTGTTGTAAAGACCGCCATCCACACTCATGGTCAGCGCCACCCCCGGAGTGCATTGCAAGGTCACACCGCCAGTAAGGGCTGCCGTGACCGTACCGGTGGCCAATGCCGAATAGCTGCCATAGGCCAACGCGCCGTAGTTGGAGCCGCCGCCCACGATCAGGCAACCGGGAGTAATGGTCGCGCTGACCTGGAAGCTCTGGCTGGTCGCTGCCGACAACGGCAACGGCAGCGCCAATCCACAGGCCACCCCCAGCCTGAGCCACAGGGTCAGAACGTCAGCTCCACGGCCACGGTATCGGTGTAAGTACCTGCCGGCAGGCCCGCCTTGCCCACCGCGCGACCGTAGAGGTTGACGGTTTGTGCCACGCCGGTACTGGTGGCGAGCGTCACCACGCCATCGATCGCCAACAGCGCGGAACGCCCGCTGTCAGTGTAGAAATCGTAAGGCACGAAGTTACCCGCCCCATCGGCCAGCGCACGGGTGCCCCCCGGCGAGGCGCCATCATGGGCGCCGGCACGCACCGTCACCGTTGGCGTGGTACCGGCTGAACACAGAATCGACAGCGCCCCGCCGGTGCCGGTGCCGCCCAGCAACTGGGCGTCGGCATTGGTAAACAGGCTGTTGGTGGTGCCGAAGTTCAAGCTACCGAAATTCAGCCCGGTAGCCGCCCCGGAGCCGTTGACCTGGCAACTGGCGATCAAGGTCAGGCTCGAACTGATCTGCCCGGTAACCGTGGTCGCCGCATTCAGGCTGGAGGCCAGCGCCAGGCCCAGGGCACACACGCCCATTCGCGATACGAGTACATGCATGATATCCATCCTCATGGTTTACCAATCCAGAGTCACCGTCAGGGTGTCTGTGTAGATGCCGGCCGGTAGGGCCCTGGTATTCGCCACCACGGAGCCGAATACCGGGATGGGTACCTGCGCGCCCTGGGTCACGACGAAATTGCGTTGCTGGCCGATGCGGTAGGCACTCTGGCCCAGCGCATCGGCCGATAGCCGATAGGGAATGGTCTGGCGCCCGTTGCTCAAGCGGCGCGTGGTGCCGTCGCCATGGGCGCCACCGTCGATGGTCACGGTAAAACTGCTGACCAACGACGGGTTGCAGGAGACCGACAGCGGCGCTTTATCGCCATCGGAAATGGTCGCGCCCAAGGTGTCGTTCCAGGTCGGTCCCTGGCTGCCAAAATCCAACAGCGCAGTGCCACCGTCCGGCGTCACTGGCGCGCGTTCCACGCCTTTGCTGACTTCGCAACTGGCGGTAATCACCAACCGCGCATGAATCTGCCCGTTGACCACAGCCGCCTGCGCGTCCTCGGCCAGCAACAGCAGGCCGCCCAAGGCCGCGACGGCCAGATAGCGGCTTACCATGTGACCGTGACCTTGAGCAGGTCGGAATAACGCCCCACCGCAGGGATGTCTTTGAGCGGTTCAATGCGGCCATACAACGGCAGATCAACCGAGCCGGTGTCCGGTACGCGGCCGCTGACCGGCACGTCCACCGGCAAGGGGATCAACCGGGCTGCGTCGGCATAAATGCGATAAGGAATGGGCTTGCTTGAGGGCATCGCATTACTGAGGTAACGCACTTCGCCCACGCCACCGTGCAGGCCGCCGTCAACGCGCATTTGGTAAGGCGTGTCGGGGTTGCACTCCAGGCGCGGCTGGCGCTGGCTGATCAGGGCCGCACTCAGGGGGCCGGCCGGGTCATCCAGACGCGGGCCGCTGCCGAAATCCAATACGCCAAGTTGCTCGATGCCCGCAGTGCGAGTGGTGCCCACCAACTGGCAACCCCGCTGCACGTCGATACGCACCTCCACCTGGAGTTGCGCAGCAGAAGCCGTGTTGCAGAGCATCGCGCCCATGACAGCCAATACCGCCAATCCCTTCACTGCCCCAATTCCTTATACAGGGGTAACAACCTTGTATGAGGTTAGCCAGTTAACGCGAAAGTGCCAGTTTGCAAGGCTCGGCGCCCTTCACTGTTGGTCAAATGGCATCAAGCGTCCTACAGTAAGCGACCACCGCAATACAGAGTGATTATTCTTGGCCGTGCTTGCCCTGTTCCAGCGCCTGCTGGGTAAAAAATCCGACGCCTGGGGAGCCTCGCCCATTCCTGCCTATTTTCAGAAAAAGGCCGAACAACAAGGCTACACCCTCAGTGACGGCCAAATCCGGGCGATTACCGCCCTGAATCGGCAGGCCCAGCACCTGCTTAATGGCCAGGCCACGCGCAGCCTGTACCTGCACGGCCCGGTAGGTCGCGGCAAGAGCTGGCTGCTGGATGGGTTTTTCCAGGCGCTGCCCATCGCCGAGAAGCAACGCGTGCATTTCCACGACTTCTTTGCCCGGCTGCACCAGGGCATGTTTGTGCACCGCGAGCATGAGGATGCCTTGGGTGTCACTCTGGATCAGTTGCTCGCTGATTGCCGTGTGCTGTGTTTTGACGAGTTCCATGTGCACGATATCGGCGATGCAATGCTCATCAGCCGCTTGTTCAAGGCCCTGTTCCAACGCGGCGTGCTGGTATTGGTAACGTCCAACTACCCGCCCGAAGGGTTGCTGCCCAACCCGCTGTATCACGAACGATTCAAACCGGTGATCGACCTGATTGCCGCACGCATGGACGTGCTGGAAGTCAGCGCGCCCCAGGACTTTCGCAGCCTGCCCCAGGCCCACGCTCAACAACGTTTCACCCGCGGCCACTATGTGTGGCCGGGTACACCGGCACAGCGGGAAAGCCTGGGTGTGCCTGCCACCAATGGCCCGGCGCAAACCCTGACGGTTGGCAATCGGCAGTTGCTGTGCCGAGACCATCAGGCACGGACCATCCTGTTCACCTTCAACGACCTGTGTGAACAGCTCACCGCCGTGATGGATTACCTGCTGCTGTGCCAGGACTTCGACCACTGGATCATCGACGGCCTGCCGCAGTTGGCCGAATGCCCTATCGCCGTGCAACAGCGTTTTATCAACCTGGTGGACGTGCTCTACGATCAGGACAAACACCTGACCCTCATGGGTCACCAGCCGCTGGATAAAGCCCTGGAAGGCCAGGCCATCGACCTCGCCCGGACCGCCAGTCGCCTGCGCCAATTGCACATGCTCTGCCCGCAAACCGCGCCCGAGCCGCTATCATGAGCGCCTTTTACGCCCCCTTCCGAGTGCCGCGCTGTTCATGAATACCCTCGCCCAACTCAAGGCCGGCCAATTGGCCGGCGCCAAGCGCCTGGACCTGGCCTGCGGGCTGACCGAGTTCCCCCGGGAAATCTTCGACCTGGCCGACTCCCTGGAAATCCTCAATCTCACCGGCAATGCCTTGAGTAGCCTGCCCGAGGACCTGCACCGCCTGACGCACCTGCGTGTGCTGTTTTGTTCGGACAACGCGTTTACCGAGCTGCCGGCGTGCCTGGGCCAGTGCGCGAAGTTGAGCATGATCGGCTTCAAGGCCAACCAGATCGGCCATGTGCCCGCCGCCGCCCTGCCGCCGAAGTTGCGCTGGCTGATCCTCACCGACAACTGCATCAGCCAATTGCCCGATGAACTGGGTCAGCGCCCGTTGCTGCAAAAGTTGATGCTGGCCGGTAACCAACTGACGCAATTGCCGCAAAGCCTGGCCCACTGCCAAAACCTGGAACTGATCCGCATCGCCTCCAACCGCTTGACCCACCTGCCGCAGTGGCTGCTGAAGCTGCCAAGCCTGACCTGGCTGGCCTACGCCGGCAACCCGGTGGAAATGGCCGTGACAGTGACGGGCGAAGATGGGACGCCGAACATTCCCTGGTCTGAACTGGAACTGGGAGAAGTATTGGGCGAAGGCGCTTCCGGGATCATTCACAAAGCAATCTGGAAACCCCAGGCGCTGCCGGTCGCGGTCAAGCTATACAAAGGCACCATCACCAGCGACGGGTCACCGCTGCATGAAATGCAAGCCTGCATTGCCGCCGGGCTGCATCCCAACCTGATCAAGGTGCAAGGCCGTGTCATCGGGCACCCGCAACATCAGGCAGCATTGGTCATGAGCCTGATCGACCCGAGCTACCGCAACCTCGCGGCGCTGCCTAGCCTGGCGTCCTGCACCCGGGACATCTACGAAGCCGATACCCGTTTCAGCCTCGACGTGGCGCTGCGCATGGCACGAGGCATCGCTTCGGTGGCGGCGCACTTGCACCGTCAGGGGATTACCCACGGTGACCTGTATGGCCACAACATCCTGTGGAATGTGACGGGTGATTGTTTGCTCGGAGACTTCGGCGCGGCGTCATTCCATGCCACGGCCGACACCTTGGAAACCAGGGCGTTGCAGCGTATTGAAGTGCGCGCATTCGGGGTGTTGCTGGGGGAATTGTTGGATCGGGGTGAAGGGGCAGTAAGTGAGGATCTGGTTGAACTGCAAAAAAGCTGCTGCCAGCCCGATGTGCTGGCGCGGCCAAGCTTTGAAGAAATCGACGGCGTACTGAGCGCTATCTAACACCGCTGGAACAATGTGGGAGCAAGCCCCCTCCCACATTTTGATCCCATGCATCCGGATAAGAATCAGCCAGCCAGGCCGACAAACATATCCTGCACATCATCATGGTTATCCAGGCCTTCCAGGAACGCCTCGACTTCGGCCATCTGCTCATCGGTCAAACCACTGACCGGGTTCTTCGACAGGTAACCCAGCTTGGCCGACAGCACGGTGAAACCCTGCTCAGGCAAAGCTTTCTGCACGGCATCCAGGTCGGTGGTTTCGGTGATGAACAGGGTGGTGCCCTCTTCTTCACCGTCTTCAAAATCCTGGGCGCCAGCTTCGATGGCGGCCATTTCCGGATCAGCATCAGGGGTGTCCGGCGATGCTTCGATCAGGCCGACGTGGTTGAAATCCCACGCCACCGAACCGGAAGCGCCCATCTGGCCCTTGCGGAACGCCACGCGGATTTCCGCCACGGTGCGGTTGATGTTGTCGGTTACGCACTCAACGATCAGGGGCACCTGGTGCGGGGCAAACCCTTCGTAGGTCACACGGTGGTACTGCACGGTTTCACCGAGCAGACCGGCGCCCTTCTTGATCGCACGATCCAGGGTTTCCTTGGGCATCGAGGCTTTCTTGGCCTGCTCCACCACCAGGCGCAGGTGCGCGTTGGTCGCGGTATCGGCGCCGTTGCGGGCGGCGATGGTGATCTCTTTCACCAGCTTGCCGAAAATCTTGCCCTTGGCATTGGCTGCCGCTTCTTTATGTTTGACTTTCCACTGTGCGCCCATGACTCACTCTCTACTTTCCATGGCGCCGAAACGTCTACTGGCCGGCGCTTTGGGGGCAGAGTTTATAGCGCAAGAACACGCTAATCCACCAAAAAACCGGCCAGGTGCCTCAGGTGCGCAGGGGTTTGATGGTGGCACTGCGATCCGGTATGAAGTCCCCCACCTGCGCCAGAACAGCCGGCCTGGCGTTCCAGTAGGGCATCAATACCAGTGAAGAAAACAGCGCCGCGCCGGCAAACACGATAAACACCGTTACGGTATCGAAGTAGCCCGGCAGCAAACCGCCGAGGATCGCGCCCACCGAACCGCAACCATTCACAAACCCTGCCGCCGTGGCGCCGGCTTTGGCAGTGCCGAAGTCAATGGCAGCGGTGCTGCTGATCATCGAGTCCGGACCGTACAGAGTCAGGCCCATGACAAACAGCAAGGCCATCACCAGCACCACACTGCCGGTGTGCAGCGCGCCCATGAACAACGCCAGGGCCACGGTCAACGCCAGCAGGCTCAGCACACAGGCCGGCATACGCCGGGCGCCGAACAGTTTGTCGGAAGCCAGGCCGATCAGTACCGGCCCGAGCAAACCGGCCAGCTCAAACGCGGTGGGCACGATGGCCGCGCCGACCTTGCCCACCGACGGCATCTGTTCGTAGACGATTACCGGGCCCCACAGCAAAATCGCGTAGCGCGCCGGCTTGAGCAGGAAGTACGCCAGCCCCAGCGTCAACACCGTGCGGTTGCGCAAGATAGCGCGCAACGGTTCAAGCACACTGATGCGCTGTTCGGCGGCTCTGTTCTCGGCACTCATGAGCGGCTCGGGCTCCACCGCTGGCAAACCCACATCCTGGGGGGTATTGCGCTGGAACATAAAGAACAGCCCGGCCACCACCGCCACCACCGCAGCACTGGAGATAAACGCCGCGTGCCAACTACCGATCAGGGTGTAGGCCCACCAGCCGGCGAACGGTGAAGCCACCAAGCCGCCAAAGGCATAGCACGAACTCCACAGCCCCAACACCCGCCCACGCTGCTGGGCCGGAAAGAAACTACCGAGGTTCTTGCACAACCCCGACCAGCCGGTGGACTGCGCCAACCCCTGGATCAACATGCAGGTGACAAAGATCGGCAAGGTCGCAAACGTGCCCATCACCAGCGCGGCGGCGGCGGAAACCAGCAAGCCGCCAAGCACCACCACCCGTGGCCCGAAGCGGTCGGCGAGCATGCCCCAGGTGAACTGGCCCACGGCGTACGCGGCGAGATACAAGCCATCGAGGTTGGCCATCATCATTTTATCGAGGGGGAAGCTTGGGTCGTCGCCGATCCCCAGTTTTGCCACCGAGAAGGCTTTGCGGGTGAAATAGAACGCGGCGTACGCCAGCCAGGTGATGGCGAAAATCTGCACGCGCCAACGCTTGATGCTACCCATAGGGATATTCATGGTGGTTCTGACCTCAGGTGTGAGTGTGCCGGCAGAATCGAAAGAAAACGCCTGTTTTTTTTATGGTTGAGCACTGCAATGCCGGGCCTTGGAGGGCGCGGTATTGGTCAGATGAACGCGGTGTGCCTGCGCCCATGGCCGTCGAGGTTGTAGGACTCAACCTACGGCGGCTGAGGTGCATCAAAGCAATGCCTGACTAATAGGTAAAATCGATTTATCGTATTTCAAATATAAGCTCAGCTTGTAAGAGGACGTGCCATGTCGGTTTCCCATGCCCAGCTCAAAGCCTTCCATGCGGTGGCCGTGCACGGCAGTTTTACCGGCGCCGCCGAGCGCCTGTTCCTGACCCAGCCCGCGATTTCCGACCAGGTGCGCAAACTCGAAGAGCGCTTCGGCGTATTGCTGTTTCACCGCAACAAACGTTCGGTACGCCTGACCGACCTGGGCGAACGCCTGCTGGGCATTACTCAGCGCCTGTTTGTGATCGAGGCGCAAGCCGAAGAATTGCTGCAAGACTCCCGCGCCCTGCTCACTGGCACCCTCACCCTGGCGGTGGATGCGCCCGTACATGTACTGCCACAGATTGCCCGCTTCTGCCGGCTGTACCCGGGAATCAGCGTGAAGATCGAAACCGGCAACACCGATGAGTCGTTGTTGCGCCTGTACAACTACCAGGCCGACCTGGCGCTGTTGGGTCGCGATGTCGACGATGCGCGCCTGCTGTCGCTGCCATTGCCCGACGATCAACTGCTGGCGTTTGTCGCCTGCAACCATCCCTGGGCCGGGCGCGAATCCATCTGCCTGGCCGACCTGGATGACACGCCCTTGGTGCTGCGGGAAATCGGCTCAGTGACCCGTCAGACCCTGGAGCAGGAAATGCGCCAGGCCGGCCTGCGCATTCGCCCGGCGATTCAAGTTGAAGGCCGCGAAGCCGCGCGTGAAGCAGTGGTGGTGGGCATTGGCGTGGGCGTGGTATCGGCGGCAGAGTTCGGCGCCGACGCTCGGGTGTACGCCATGCCGATCCGCGACTGCACTCAGCGCATGAAGGAAACCCTCGTCTGCCTGAAAGAACAGAGCTCACGTCGCGTGGTGGCGAGCTTTTTGGAGATCGTGCGTGACAGCCTTCACGCCAACTCGAAAAAAGCCTGAATCAAGCGCAGCGAACGGCGCCGCTCCATGCAGCCGAGCGTATGCCGGTTCAGCAGGCCATCGCCCAGGATCGGCACAGCGTGTACCCGCGGGTCCGGGCTGACCTCCATCGACGACACCACCCCTACCCCCAGTTCGGCCGCGACGGCTTCGGTCACGGCTTCACGGCTGTCCAGTTCCAGCAGCACCTTGGGCTGCACATTCGCCGCCATGCACGCGTCGTCGAACGTGCGCCGGGTAATGGAACTGGGTTCACGCAGCACCATGATCACCTCATGCAGCTGCGCCAGTTCAATCCCGTCGGGCTGCTTTGCCCACGGATGCGCTTTCGGCACCAGGGCGCAAATCCGTGACTCGTCCAGAGGTTGCAGGTGCAAGCCATTGCGCGGCTCCACCTCGGTGAGCACTGCCACATCGGCATGTTCGGACAGCAGCGCCGCCAGGGTTTCCTGGGCATTGCCCAGGCGCAGGTTCACGGTAATGCCCGGGTAGCGCGAACGCAGGCTGGCGATCATCGGCATCACCAGGTGCGGACCATCCGCCGCCACCTCCAGACGCCCAGTGAGCAACTGACGGTTGGCCTCCAGCATGGTCTGCGCCTCATCCACCAAACCGAAGATCGCCCGGGTGATGGCCGCCAGGCGTGCGCCCTCTTCGGTCAACTCCACCCGGCGGGCGGTACGGCGCAACAGCGCAATCTGGTAATGCTCTTCAAGCGCCTTGATATGCCCGGTTACCGCCGGCTGGCTGATGAACAGCCGCGCCGCAGCACGGGTAAAACTGCCCTCGCGGGCCACGGCATCGAATGCACGCAGTTGAAACAGGTTCATAGCTATCGGCCTCACTGATAGCTCGCATAACAACAAACAATTTGATTGATAACAAGCCAAACTGCAATTTAGGCGCCGTAGCTTCAACCCCGACCCTTGCGAGGATTTGAGATGACCACTGCCGCGCCGATCCTGTTGACCCCTGGCCCCCTGACCACTTCGACCCGCACCCGTCAGGCGATGATGGTGGATTGGGGGTCATGGGATGATCGCTTCAACCAGCTCACCGCCAGCGTCTGCACGCAGCTGCTGGCGATCCTCAATGCTGCCGACAGCCACCATTGCGTGCCGTTGCAGGGCAGCGGCACCTTCGCCGTCGAAGCCGCCATCGGCACGCTGGTCCCGCGCAATGGCAAGGTGTTGGTGCTGATCAACGGCGCCTACGGCAAGCGCCTGGCGAAGATTTGCGAAGTGCTCGGTCGCTCGTTCAGCACCTTTGAAACCGCTGAGGACGAGCCCACCACCGCTGCCGATGTAGATCGCCTACTGCAGGCTGACGCGGCAATCACCCACGTCGCGTTGATCCATTGCGAAACCAGTACCGGCATTCTCAACCCGCTGGCGGAGATCGCCCAGGTCGTCAAACGCCACGACAAGCGCCTGATCATCGATGCCATGAGTTCTTTCGGCGCGCTGCCGATCGATGCTCGCGAAGTGCCGTTCGAGGCGCTGATCGCCGCCTCGGGCAAATGCCTGGAAGGCGTACCGGGCATGGGCTTTGTCTTTGCCGAAAAAGCTGCGCTGGCCGCCTCCCAGGGCAACTGCCATTCCCTGGCAATGGACCTGTTCGACCAGCACACCTATATGGCCAAGACCGGACAATGGCGTTTCACCCCACCGACCCACGTCGTCGCGGCCCTGCATGAAGCGTTGCTGCAATACGCCGAAGAAGGCGGCCTGCCCGCCCGTCATCAACGCTACGCCGACAACTGTCAGGCACTGCTGGACGGCATGGCTGCGCTGGGCCTGCGCAGTTTCCTGCCGGCGGCGATCCAGGCGCCGATCATCGTCACCTTCCACGCACCAAAAGACCCGCGCTACCAGTTCAAGGACTTCTACGAACGGGTCAAGGCCAAGGGTTTCATCCTTTACCCCGGCAAGCTGACCCAGGTGGAAACCTTTCGCGTGGGCTGCATCGGCCATGTCGATGCGGCCGGTATGCAGGCGGCGGTCAAGGCTATCGCCGACGTGCTGCAAGAAATGGAAGTGCTGGACATTTGACTGCCCCCATTACCCACAGGACCTGAACCATGAACTATCAAAACCCCAACACCCTCCAGGCCGTTATCCTCGACTGGGCCGGCACCGTGGTCGACTTCGGCTCCTTTGCCCCCACGCAGATCTTTGTCGAGGCGTTTGCCGAGTTCGACGTGCAAGTCTCTATCGAAGAAGCCCGTGGCCCGATGGGCATGGGCAAGTGGGACCATATCCGCACTCTCTGCGACCAGCCGCAAGTTGCCGAGCGCTACCGCAAGGCCTTCGGCCGCACACCGACCGATGATGACGTGACCGCCATCTACCAGCGTTTCATGCCGCTGCAAATCGAGAAGATCGCCGAACACTCAGCCCTGATCCCCGGCGCCCTCAACACCCTGGCCGGCGTGCGCGCCCAAGGTATCAAGATCGGCTCCTGCTCCGGCTATCCCAAGCAGGTGATGGACAAAGTCGTCGCCCTGGCCGCCACCAACGGCTATGTCGCCGACCACGTGGTCGCGACCGATGAAGTCCCCAACGGCCGCCCTTGGCCGGCCCAGGCCCTGGCCAACGTGATCGCCCTGGGCATTGATGATGTGGCCGCGTGCGTGAAGGTCGACGACACCGTGCCGGGTATTCTCGAAGGCCGTCGTGCCGGGATGTGGACCGTAGCGCTGACCTGTTCGGGCAATGCCCTGGGCCTGACCTACGAGCAATTTCGCGCCCTGGACAGCGCCACACTGGCCAGCGAGCGTCAGCGCATCGAAACGATGTTCGAAGGCTCGCGCCCGCACTACCTGATCGACACTATCAACGACCTGCCGAATGTCATCGCCGACATCAACGCACGCCTGGCACGCGGGGAAATGCCGCAAAGTTACTGACCAGGATCAAGGCAACGGCATTGGCAACGAGCGAAGCGCTCAAAACGGGCATACAGTTAACGTACTCCGTCGCTAAAGAGCGGAGGTATGCCCTGATGAGTGAGGAAAAAAGCAATGCCGTGGAAAAATTCCGATACGCGCTACAGCACCATGTCGATTGCGCTGCACTGGTTGATGGTAGTGCTGCTGGCGGTGGTCTACGCCTGCATTGAGTTACGCGGGCAATTCCCCAAAGGCAGCGGTGCGCGCACGCTGATTGTCGAAATGCACTTTATGTTCGGACTTACCGTGTTTGTGCTGGTGTGGCTGCGCCTGTTCGCACGCAGCCTGGGGGTGGCGCCGAAGATCGTGCCGGCACCGCCGCCATGGCAGAGCCGGCTGGCGAAGCTGATGCATGGGGCGCTGTATGCGTTGATGATCGGGTTGCCGATTGCCGGTTGGTTGATCGTCAGTGCCAAGGGGCATTCGGTGATGTTCTATGGGATGGAGTTACCGCCGCTGATTGCAGAAAACAAGGCGTTGGCCGAGGAGATTGAAGGCTGGCACGTGCTGTTCGCCCAGATCGGTTACTGGCTGATCGGGCTGCATGCGCTGGCGGGGATCTTTCACCATTATGTGATGCGCGATAACACTGCCTTGCGAATGATGCCGGGCGGGCACAATCCCACCCGTTGACACCTACAGGAAACCTCGGCGGCCTTGCAGGCCGCCAGTGTGGATGAAGATCAGCCGCGCGCCGGGGGCAAAGCGTCCGGCCTCGATCTGTTGCTTCAATGCCAGCAGCGCCTTGCCGGTGTAGAGCGGCTCCAGTGGCACACCGCAGGCCCGTTCGGTGCGCTCGATAAAGTCGAGCAGCAGCGGATCGACCTTGGCAAAGCCGCCACGGCAGGCGTCCAGCAACTCATAACCGGTCTGCACAATCGCACTCACATTCTGCGCCACGCCATGATCATCCGGCACAGCCATTGCGCCGTACACCGGATGCGCGCCGGCCTCCGCCAGCACCAACCCGGCCAGAGTAGTACCGGTGCCCGCCGCCAGCCACCATGCGTCGTAATCCGTCCAACCGAGGTGTCTCAACTGCACCCGCGCCTGCTCCACCAACACCCCACAGCCCAGCGCACCGTCCAGACCGCCACCGCCTTCGGGTATCGGATAAAGGTCGGGATACTGCTCGCGCCAGGGCAGCCAGAAACCCGGCTCATGCCGCACCCGATAACCGCCGTAGCCCAACCAATGCAGTTGCATGCCGAAGGTCTTGAGGTCGAGCACCGTGGGAGTGTCTTGGGGATGGCCGCGCAACAGGCCGACCGTGGGAAAATCAAAGCGCTTGCCCGCCGCTGCCAGTGCGTGCAGATGGTTGGAGTGAGCCCCGCCAAGGCTGATAACCCCTTTGGCGCCGGTAGCGCGGGCCTGAGCCAAGTGTTCGGCAAGTTTGAACCACTTGTTGCCGCTGATCAGCGGGTCGATGCGGTCCAGGCGCAGCACGGCCAACTCGATGCCGTTCAGCCAATCAAGCTGCACAGGTTCAAGGGGCGCATAAGGCAGCCAATCGAAAGGGCCCATCGGCAGGTATCTGAATGAGAAAGGGGCGGCAAGTCTAACACCCCCCCTATTGTCGCCTTACAACTCGGCCGCCAGGCGCGAGCCCTGATTGATGGCGCGCTTGGCGTCCAGCTCGGCGGCCACATCGGCACCGCCGATCAGGTGCACGTTCTGGCCGGCAGCGACCAGGCCGTCATGCAGTTCGCGCAGCGGGTCCTGGCCGGCGCAGATGACAATGTTGTCCACCGCCAGCACCTGCGGTTCACCCTCGGCGCCGATGCGGATATGTAAGCCTGCGTCATCGATCTTCAAGTACTCGACACTGTTGAGCATCTGCACCTGTTTGTTCTTCAAACCGGTACGGTGAATCCAGCCGGTGGTCTTGCCCAGGCCGTCGCCAACCTTGGAAGCCTTGCGTTGCAGCAGGAACACCTCGCGGGCCGGCGCATGGCGCTCGGGCTTGATCCCGGCCACCCCGCCACGTGCTTCCAGTTGGGTATCGATGCCCCACTCTTTCCAGAACGCCTCGCGATCCAGGCTGGTAGACACGCCTTGGTGTACGAGGAATTCCGATACATCGAAACCGATGCCGCCGGCACCGATCACCGCCACACGCTTGCCCACCGGCTTGCGCTCCAGGATCACATCCAGGTAACTCAACACCTTGGCGTTCTCGACTCCCGGGATCGCCGGGGTGCGCGGCGCGATACCGGTGGCCAGGATCACCTCGTCATAACCACCTGCCACCAGCTGCTCGACGCCCACACGAGTGTTGAGGCACAGCTCTACGTGAGTGGTCTGCAATTTGCGTTTGAAGTAACGCAGGGTTTCGAAAAACTCTTCCTTACCCGGCACACGCTTGGCGATATTGAACTGGCCGCCAATCTCGCTGGCGGAATCGAACAAGGTCACCTGATGCCCACGCTCAGCGGCAACAGTGGCAGCGGCCAGACCGGCAGGGCCGGCGCCGACCACCGCGATTTTCTTGATCTGCTTGACGGGCAGGTAATTGAGTTCGGTTTCATAGCAGGCGCGCGGGTTGACCAAACAGGTGGTCAGCTTGCCGCCGAAGGTGTGGTCCAGGCACGCCTGGTTGCAGCCGATGCAGGTGTTGATTTCATCGGCGCGCCCAGCGGCGGCCTTGTTGACGAACTCCGGGTCGGCCAGAAACGGGCGCGCCATCGAGACCATGTCGGCATCGCCTTCGGCCAGGATCTGCTCGGCGATTTCCGGGGTGTTGATGCGGTTGGTGGTGATCAGCGGAATCTGCACCGCACCGCGCAATTTGGCGGTGACTTTGCTGAAGGCGCCACGCGGGACCTTGGTGGCAATGGTAGGGATACGCGCTTCGTGCCAGCCGATACCGGTGTTGATGATCGTCGCGCCAGCCTGCTCGATAGCCTTGGCCAACTGCACGATTTCCTTCCAGACGCTGCCGCCTTCCACCAGATCAAGCATCGACAGGCGGAAGATAATGATGAAGTTCGGGCCGACGGCCTCGCGCACGCGACGCACGATCTCCACCGCCAGGCGCATACGGTTTTCAAAGCTGCCGCCCCAACGGTCGGTGCGATGGTTGGTCTGGGCGGCGAGGAACTGGTTAATGAAGTAGCCCTCCGAACCCATGATCTCCACACCGTCGTATTCGGCGGCCTGGGCCAGCAACGAGCAGGTGACAAAATCCTGAATCTGCTTCTCGATGCCCTCCTCATCCAATTCCTTGGGCTTGAACGGGTTGATCGGCGCCTGGATCGCACTCGGCGCCACCTGCTTGGGGCTGTAGGCATAACGCCCGGCGTGAAGGATCTGCATGCAGATCTTGCCGCCCGCCTCGTGCACCGCCTGGGTGACGATCTTGTGCTTGCGCGCCTCTTCTTCAGTGGTCAGCTTGGCTGCCCCGGCGTATACACCGCCTTCATCATTCGGACCAATGCCGCCGGTGACCATCAGGCCCACGCCACCACGGGCGCGCTCGGCAAAGTAGGCTGCCATGCGCTCGAAACCGCCGGGCTTTTCTTCCAGGCCGGTGTGCATCGAGCCCATCAGGGTACGGTTGCGCAAGGTGGTAAAACCCAGGTCCAACGGGGCCAGCAGGTGCGGGTAGGCAGCAGCGGTCATGGTACAGCTCCACAACGGATCATCACGGGACGTGGCGCACTCGAACGGTGTGCCATCGGTTTATGTCCCACAGACTAAGAGGCGGTGGACCACGGCTCAATGACTGAAACTGACAAGTTATTGATCCAAATGCACAGCGCCCCTTGGCAAGCCGCGCCATGGGCCCTACCCTAGTCGCGAACCCTGCACCTGGTCTGTTGTCTGTTGCCCCATGCGTAAACTTCTAGCGTTCACCGTCACCATGGCCCTGGTTGCCGCCCTCTCCGCGTATCTGGTGTGGACCCAGGAGCGCCCCGTGGCGCATTACCTGTCGGACCTGCGTATCACCCTCGCCGTCAATGAGGGCGAACCAGCCGACCGTGGCAACCTGCTCGGCATTCAGCCAGAGCTGTTCCCTGCCGACTATCAAAGCCTGGAACGCCTGCATTTGAAGCTGTCGAGCTACCTGCAAAAAGCGCGCGACCAAGGCCTGATCAACGCCAAGACCATCGTGGTGCTGCCCGAACATATCGGCACCTGGCTGATGCTCAAGGGCGAAAAAAACGAGCTGTACCAGGCCACGCATTTGAAGGATGCGATGAACTGGCTGTCGATCAGCAACCCACTGCAGTTTGCGAAAGCCTGGATCAGCGCCACCGGCGACAACCGCATGGATGACGCCTACCTGCGCATGAAGGCCCCTGCCATGGCGCGCGACTATCAAGTGGTGTTCGGCGGGCTGGCAAAAGAATTTGGCGTAACCCTGGTGGCCGGTTCCATCGCCCTGCCCAACCCGAGCGTGATCCAGGGGCAGTTGGAAGTCGGCCATGGCGCGCTGTACAACGCCAGCGTGGTGTTTGCCGCCGACGGTTTGCCACTGGGCCAACCGCAGCGTCAGCTCTACCCGATCTACGATGAGCGTGGCTTTATCGAGCCAGGCGATGAGAATGTCGTCAGCGTGGTGGATACGCCTGCCGGGCGCCTGGGCACCCTGGTCGGCAGCGACAGCTGGTACCCGGACAACTATCGCAAGCTCAACGAGCAAGGTGCGCAACTGATCGCAGTACCGGCCTTCGTCACTGGCCGCGACACCTGGGACCGTCCATGGCGCGGCTTCAAGAGCGTGTCGACGCCTTCCGAGGTCAGCCTCAAACCCGAAGAAACCAGCGAAGGCGCCGCCTGGCGCCGCCTCACACTGATCAGCCAGCAGCCTGTCAGCCAGGCAATGGCGGGCATGAGCGTGTTTTTACGTGGGCAGTTCTGGGACCTGGGCAGCGCCGGCCAGAGTTTTCTGAGCAGCAACGGGCAAGTGTTCGCCGACGGCGATGCCCGTGGCGCGCGCCTGCTGAATATCTGGCTGTAGCCCTTGAAGCCGGTGCGCCTGGGGGATCTGTCGGTGGGCTTCGTGCACACCCTGGCCGATGCCATCCAGAGCCACGGCCTGGACCCGCAACCGCTGTTGCTGCAATACGGCCTGGACCCTGCACGCCTGGCTGAAGCCGGCGCACGCCTGTCGATCCCGCGCTATATGCGCCTGGGCCACGCGGCCATCCAACTGACCGGCGACCCGGGCCTGGGCCTGCGCATGGGCCAACTCAGCCGCTTGAGCCAGGCCGGCCTGGCCGGTGTCACCGCCGCCCAGGCCCCCAATGTGCGCGAAGCGGCGCGCACGCTCACACGCTTTGAAGCGCTGTACGGCTCCAACTATCGTGGGCAATCGAGCTTTCATGAAGATGCCGAAGGCGCCTGGCTGCGGTTCTACTCCATCAGCCCCTACAACGCCTATAACCGCTTTGTGGTGGACTCGATCATCGCCGGTTGGCTGCAACAATTATCCAGCCTGGCGCAACAGCCGGTGCAGGCACAACGGATAGAAATCGAATTCGACGCGCCGGACTATCACGAACACTACAACAGGCTGGGAAGCGGCCTGGTGCACTTCGGCGCCGATGCCAATCAACTGCGTCTGAGCCAACCCACCTTGGCGCTGCGCAACCCACAGCACTGCCCAAGCACCTGGCACCTGCTGCTGCAGCTGTGTGAAAGGGAGTTGGAGCAGCTGACTCGCACCCGCAGCCTGCGCGAGCGCATCACGCGGTTGCTCGGGCCGATGCTCAATGGCGGCCGGGAACCCGACCTGGAAGAGGTGGCGGCACGCTTGAAACTGCCGACCTGGACACTGCGGCGCAAACTGGCCGAGGAAGGCACACAGTTTCGCGCAATTCTCAACGACACCCGCCGCGACCTGGCCATGACCTATATTCGCGATACCGAGCTGGCATTTGGCGAGATCGCCTACTTGCTTGGCTTTGCTTCAGCCCAAGCCTTCCAGCGGGCCTTCAGGCGCTGGAATAACCAGACCCCAGGGGAATTTCGCCGCAGTCAGCGGCATTCCGCCTGAAGTCAGCGTTACAGCTCGGTGGCATCGTCGACCGGATCCAGCGGGTCCAACTCGAATGCCTGATACTCCAGCAGTTCTTCCTGGTAATCATCCATGGTGGACTCCTTCTTCAAATGAAAGCGGTGGCAGGTAAATGACCTGCGAACCCAGCCTAAAGTGCCGTCATGACGAAAAAATGTCGACGTTGTGACATTCCTGCGCTTGAAAAGTTAAACGCGACAGGCGCCGGATAATTTAATCCCATGACTTGAAGTACGATTGCAATCATTGCAAATGCAATCACATTTCCAGTAGGGTACAAATATCCGTTGGAAGGAGCTTGGACCCATGCCTGCCTCTATCGCGCATTCTGCGCAGAGCTGCATCGATGCACTCAGCACCGCCGTTTGCCCGGGCAACTCGCCGCTGTATACGGTGATGAGCATGGCCAATACTCTGGAATCCAGCCGGCACGCCTGGGTGATCCGTGGCCAGTCATGCAGCCGCCGCGTGGGCAACTGGCCTATCTGGTTTGCGCGCAATCGCGGCGAAAAACCCCTGCTCTATCTGCACAGCGCAGTGTCGTCTGCACAGTTGTGCGCACTGTCGGAGCAGACCGCCCAACGTGGCATCTTGTGCAATGACATCGAGAACCAGCCTTCCCCGTGGCCCAAGGGCACGCACCCGTCATTGCCAGTATGGCTGGCGGCTCATCCACGCTGCACACCCTACGATCCCGCCTCGGGAGACGAAGCTCGAGCGATTGTGCTGGCAGGACTACGCACGCTGTACGTCGACGGCCAGCCAGGTTTTTATTATCTGGCGCTGCATGACCAGGATGCCCCCACGACACTGACTGCCCAGGACCGAGAGGATGCCCACAAAGGCATGTATCCGATCCAGCGTAATCAAGCAGCCGATGTGCGCCTGCTCGGGGCTGGCCGGGCATTGCAAGAGGTCATGCATGCCGCAAGGTTGCTGGAACAGGACTGGAATATTACGGCGCAGGTGTGGAGCAGCCCCAGCTACACACGGTTGGCCCGTGAGGCGGCGACCGCGGAGCGCTGGAACCGCTTGCACCCCTTGGCCCCCAGGCGCAGCTGCCATTTACGTGATTGCCTGGCAGGCATTAGCGCACCCGTCATTGCCGTCACCGGTTATCCGCAGGTGATTGTCGATCAATTAGCCGCGCATGTAGATGCACGATTTATCGCCTTGGGCGCAGGCTCGATGCAGGCCTCTGCGCCGAGCCGCTATTGGATTGTGGCGTCAGCGTTAAGAGCGCTGGCCGATGAAGGGCGTACCGAGGTGCAGCAGGTGGAAAACGCACTGCAGCGCTATCACCTGAAGTGAGGGGGAATGCAATTGCGCAAGCAAGGTCCCCCGCACTGAGTCTGTTTTCGAACCTACGATTTACGTCGGCTGCGCACTTGCACACCCGCATCCATCGCCAAGCCCGCCGTGCGCTCCAGGGCATCGGCAAATGCCTGGCGCTGCTCGGGTTCGATTTGTGAAATGAACAGCTCGTCCACGGTGCTTTCGTAGATCTTCCACATGCTCTTGCGCAGCGCTCGACCCGTGTCCGTGATCGAGGCAAACGCCGCACGACCGTCGCCATCGGAGCGGGAACGCACTACCAGGCCGTCCTTTTCCAGGCGGTCCACCAGGCGCGTGAGGTTATAGCGCTCAATGGCCAGCACATCGGCCAGTTCGTGCATACGCCGGGTGCCGCCGGGCCCGCTTTCCAGGCCCCACAACGCATCGTACCAGGCGTACGGCGGCAGGCCCGCCGCAGCCAGGCGCCGCTCGATTTCACGGATGACCGTCCTGTGAGCCCTGACAAAACGGAACCATACATCCGGCTCTTTCGACGACATGCAACACCATCCGGGGAATTTCAAGAAGATTGCAATAGTAGCTCATCCCGCGCTAGATTCTGGCATGTCATTGCAATTGCAACTACATTTTGCATCACTCCCGCGAGGAGCTCGCTGCTTGAATCCGCCTACCCTGGAGCCTCACATGACCCCGAATGACCCAGTAAGACTCGACGATGATCCGCAGGAAACCCGCGAATGGCTGGAGTCCATCGAATCGGTGCTGTCCACCGAGGGCCGTCCCCGCGCTCATTACCTGATCGATCAGTTGCTGGATTTCGACGTTGCACGGCATGGCGACTTCTACGGGCGGGTGACCACCCCCTACGTCAATACCATCCCGGTTGAGCGCCAGTTGCCCTACCCCGGTAACCAGGCCATCGAGCGGCGCACCAATGCGTTCATCCGCTGGAATGCCATGGCGATGGTATTGCGCGCAGGCAAACACTCAGGCGTGGGTGGGCATATCGCCACCTATGCGTCAGCCGCCGTGCTGTATGACGTAGGCTTCGATCATTTTTTCCGTGGCCGAACCGACACATTCGACGGCGACCTGGTGTACATCCAGGGCCATTCCTCACCAGGCATTTATGGCCGTGCCTACCTGGAGGGCCGTATCAGCGAAGCGCAGCTGGATAACTTTCGGCGCGAGGCCGGTGGCGAGGGTTTGTCTTCCTACCCTCACCCACGATTGATGCCGGACTTCTGGCAATTCCCTACGGTCTCCATGGGCCTGGGACCGATCACTGCCGCGTACCAGGCGCGTTTTATGCGATACCTGGAGTTTCGAGACCTCAAGCAGCATCAGGGCCGCAAGGTTTGGGCATTCCTCGGCGATGGCGAAATGGACCAGCCCGAATCCCTGGCGGCCATCTCGCTGGCGGGCCGCGAAAAACTCGACAACCTGATCTTCGTGGTCAACTGCAACCTGCAACGCCTGGATGGTCCGGTGCGCGGCAATGCCAAGGTGATCCAGGAGTTCGAGAGCCTGTACCGTGCCGCCGGCTGGAATGTGATCAAGGTGATCTGGGGCGGCGGCTGGGACGCGCTGCTGGAAAAGGACCAGAGCGGCCTGCTGCGCCAACGCATGATGGAATGCGTGGACGGCGACTACCAGAATTACAAATCCCAGAATGGCGCTTATGTGCGTGAACACTTCTTTGGCAAATACCCGCAGTTGCTGGCGCTGGTTGCGGACATGTCCGACGACGACATCTGGAAACTCTCACGGGGCGGGCATGACCCGGACAAGGTCTACAACGCCTACGCCGCCGCCGTGCGCCACAAGGGCCAGCCCACGGTGATACTGGCCAAGACGGTCAAGGGCTTCGGCATGGGTGAAGCTGGCGAAGGCCAAAACATCAACCATCATCTGAAGAAGATGGGGGCCGAAGCGGTAAAAGCTTTCCGCGACCGCTTCGGCCTGGAGGTCGACGATGACCGGCTCGAAGAAATCCCCTACCTCAAACCCGCCGTCGACAGCGAAGAGGCCCACTACTTTGCCGCACGACGGCAGGCGCTGGGAGGCTATGTGCCAGCGCGCCACACGAGCGTTGCGCCGCTGCAAATCCCCGAGCTGAGCGCCTTCGCCACCCAACTCAAAGACACCGGTGAGCGCGCCATCTCCACCACCATGGCCTTTGTGCGCATCCTCGGCACGCTGCTCAAGGACCCGCATTTGGGCAAGCTGATCGTGCCTATTGTGCCGGATGAGTCGCGTACCTTTGGCATGGAAAGCCTGTTCCGCCAGATCGGTATCCACTCAGCCGTCGGCCAGCTCTATACCCCACAGGACGCCGGGCAATTGAGCTACTACAAAGAAAGCAAAGACGGACAGATCATGCAGGAAGGGCTGAATGAATCCGGCGCCATTTCTTCCTGGATTGCGGCAAGCACGTCCTATAGCAACCATGGCCTGATGACCGTGCCGTTCTATATTTTCTACTCGATGTTCGGCTTCCAGCGCGTCGGCGACCTGGCCTGGGCGGCGGGCGATGCGCGAGCACGGGGCTTCCTGCTGGGCGCCACGGCCGGACGCACCACGCTGATGGGGGAAGGCTTGCAACACGACGACGGACACAGCCATATCCTGGCGTCGGTGATTCCCTGCTGCGTGGCCTATGACCCGACTTTTGCCTACGAACTGGCGGTGATTATTCGCGAGGGTATGCGGCGCATGTATGTCGAACAGGAGGACATCTATTACTACATCACCCTGCTCAACGAAAACTATCCGCACCCGGCGATGCCGGAAGGCGTTGAAGAAGGCATTCTCAAGGGCATGTATCCGCTGAGCAGCCACCCGCAGGCAAAGGTGCAGCTCATGGGCAGCGGTTCAATCTTGCGCGAAGTGATCGCCGCAGCCGAGTTGCTCGCCAAGGATTTCGCCGTGCATAGCGATGTCTGGAGCGTCACCAGCCTGACCGAATTGCGCCGTGATGGGCACGCCGCCGAACGCTGGAACCTCCTGCACCCGCAAAGCGAGCCGCGCCAAAGCTACGTCGAAACCTGCCTTGCCGGGAGAACCGGCGCTGTGGTGGTGGCCACGGACTACATGAAGTTGTTCGCCGACCAGATTCGCCCCTTCGTGCATAACCGCCGTTTTGTCGCACTGGGTACCGACGGTTTCGGGCAATCGGACACCCGCGAGACATTGCGCGAGTTCTTCGAGGTAGACCGGCACTTTATCGCTTTAGCAGCCTTGAAGGCGTTGGCTGATGACGGTGTGATTGGTCGTGACAACGTCGCCCTGGCCATCAGCCGCTACGGGATCAACGTCGACAAGGCCGATCCCGTAGCCATCTGAGTTACTGCGCAGGCGCTGGCAAGGGCGGTATTGCCTCTGTCGGCGCAGGCAGGCTGGGATTGGTCGGCGCCGGCGCGGGCTCGGTTGCTGGCGCCGAGGCAGGCGCAGGTTCCGGGGTCGGTGCGATCGGCGCAGCCTCAGGTGGCGGTGCCAGGGGTTGCGAAGCGGCAGGCGCTACAGGTGCCTCCTTCGGCGCCTCGACCTTCTCGGCTACCGGAGCGGCCTTGGGTTCAGGCACACCCAGGTCAGCCTTGGGCTGCTCGGGTATATGCTCGGCCTGCTTGACCTCCTGCGGCAGGAACACATCCACCAGCGCAAAGTAACGCTCGTAGAACTTCGGCGCCGAGACGGTCTCGCTCGCGACTTTCACCATCGAGTCGTCAGTGGAGCCGATCGGCATCGACACCGAACCCAGCACACCCACGCCGAGGCTGGCGGAGTTGTTGACCTTCTTCAGCGCATAGCGATCCTGCAAGGCGTTGGCAAACATCGTCGAGTGATTGCTGCCTTTGCCATCAGCAGCGCACACCACGTTGAAACTGATCTGCAGATGGGTCTCGCCGGTCTGCTGAAAACTCTTGTTGCCCGCCACCAGCTTTGGATCGCTGCTGGTAATGATGTAACCCTGGCTCAGCAGGGCACGACGCGCCGCTTCACACGCCACTACATCGCTGACCGGGTAATCGCGGGAAAACGTACCGGAATCGTCGAAATTCTCATGTTCATAGATAGCGGTCTTGGGTGAGGAGCAGCCCGCGGCGCCCGCCAGCACCAGCGCCAACCCGAGGCTACGCAAGTGAAATGATGTCGACATTGAAAATCCTGTGGAAAACGGTCCGGACGGTATTGTGCAACAGAACGCGGCCTTGAAGCGCGCATTCCTGTCGGTTAAACATCTCAGCCTTGTGAAGCCGCGTCAGTAGGAAAAAGCCCGGCACACATATGGTCGATAAACACGCGCAATTTGGCCGAGGCATGGCGACTGGCCGGCCACAGCAACCAGAAACTGCCGCGGTGTTCGAGGTGCTCATCCAGCACGCGCTGCAAAGCCCCTTGCGCAACCGCCTCGTTGACCATGTAGTCCGGCAGACACGCAATACCGAGACCTTCCTGGGCCACATGCTTGAGAGACTCAATGGTGCTGCTGACCAGCGGCGCACGCAAGCTCGGCTCCGCCGCGCCCGGCACCAGTCGCAGCGGCCAGGGCTCGAGTTTGCCGGAGGCGCAGAATTTGTGCCGAAGGCAGGCGTGATGACTCAAGTCCAGGGGCAGGAGTGGCGTGCCGTATTGGTCGAAATAGCCGGGCGTACCGACAAGTACCAATTGATAATGCCCCAGATGGCGCGCCATCAAGCGCGAGTCTTGCGGTTTACCGGTGCGGATCACCGCGTCGAAGCCTTCATCGATGACATCCACCATACGGTCGGAAAAATCCACGTCCAACTCGATATCCGGATAGGCGCGCATAAAACCACTGATCACCGGCATCAGCAACCCGCGCACTTGGGGCACGCTGATACGCAGTTTGCCCCGCGGGGTGGCACTGGCCTCGCTCAACTCCAGCTCAGCCGCTTCCACTTCCGCCAGGATGCGCCGCGAGCGCTCCAGCAACAGCGCGCCCTCACTGGTCAGGGTGATACTGCGGGTACTTCGATGAAACAGCCTGACGCCCAGGCGCTCCTCCATGCGTGCGATGCTTTTGCCTACCGCTGAGGATGACACGCCCAATACCCGCCCGGCGGTGGTGAAGCTACGGGTTTGCGCGACCTGTACGAATACCGAGAGCCCGCTCAGACTGTCCATGCTGATGCCTTGGTCGATTGCGGACGAAAATGCCCGATAAGTTCGGCACCTTAGCCTGTTTTTCCGCGCATCGCAGCCCCCTACCCTGCCTCCTTGCCCCTTCAAGGAGACTCCCATGAACAACAACACTTCATTGGCCCCTACGGCGTCCGTGCATGAACCCTTGCCATTGGCAGGGTTGCTGGCCCTGGCCTCGGCCGGCTTTATCACCATCCTCACCGAGGCCATGCCCGCCGGGCTGCTGCCGCAAATGAGCGCCGGGCTGGAAGTGTCACAGGCGCTGGTCGGGCAGTTGGTGACGCTCTACGCCCTGGGCTCATTGCTCGCGGCCATCCCGCTGACCTTGCTGACCCGTGGCTGGCGTCGCAGGCCTCTGCTGTTGATCGCCATAGGCGGCTTTGCCCTGGTCAACAGTGTCACCGCGTTTTCCAGCCACTACGGCGTGACCTTGATCGCTCGCTTCTTTGCGGGTGTATTCGCCGGGCTGCTGTGGGCGCTGTTGGCAGGCTACGCCAGCCGCATGGTTGCCCCTCATCTGCAGGGCCGGGCGATCGCCGTGGCCATGCTCGGTGCGCCGCTGGCCTTGTCCCTCGGCGTACCTGCTGGCACCCTGCTAGGCACGCTGGTCGGTTGGCGCAGCAGCTTTGCCATCATGACCGGCCTGACCCTGTTACTGCTGGTGTGGGCGCGCGGGCAATTGCCGGATTTTGCCGGCGAAGCAGCCAGCAAACGTCTGGGCCTGAATCGCGTGCTGGCCCTGCCGGGAATCCGCCCAGTGCTGTGGGTGACCTTCACCTATGTGTTGGCTCATAACATCCTCTACACCTACATCGCTCCCTTGCTGGTGCCCGCCGGCATCGGCAGCGAGATCGACCAGGTATTACTGGTGTTCGGCTTGATGGCGTTGGTAAGCATCTGGTTGGTGGGCATATGGATTGATCAACACCTGCGGTTGCTGACCCTCATCAGTTGCGCGACGTTCGCCGCAGCTGCCCTGCTCCTGGGTTTCTGGACCAGCTCTGCGATCTGCATCTACATCAGCGTGGCGGCCTGGGGCCTGGCTTTCGGAGGCCTGCCGGCCCTGCTGCAAACCGCACTCGCGAAGTCGGCCGGCAACTCGGCTGATGCCGCGCAATCCATGCTGGTCACCGCGTGGAACCTTGGCATTGCCGGGGGTGGGCTGGCTGGCGGCTTGATGCTCCAACACTGGGGCGTCATCGCATTTCCATGGGCCGTGATGGGGTTGATAGCGCTGGCGCTGGGTGCAATGACGGGCAAGGCCTGGCACGGCCGATGACAAGTTTGTTTACAACTTATTCCTCTACTTCCTATCATCGCCTCTGGGTGCGTTGCTGCATAAGGCGCGGCGCAGGTTAAAAGCCAAGCATTGGTCGGGCCGCCAATGGAGATTTGTCGTGCCTGATAAACACCCTGCCATCCCCCGCCCTCAGCGCCTGACTGAGGGCGCGCTGTCTGCCCTTGAGCGTTTTTCCCATATCGAAGCCGTGAGCGGTATCGTCCTGCTGTTGGCAGCGATCGTGGCGCTGATCTGGGCCAACAGCCCCGCCGCAGCGACCTACGAACACTTCTGGAATACGCCTGTTACCCTGGGACTTGGCGATTACAGCGTCTCGCGCTCCCTGCACTTTCTGGTCAATGACGGGCTGATGACCATCTTCTTTCTGGTAGTCGGCGCCGAGATCCGTCAGGAAATCAAAGATGGCGCCCTGGCCAACCTGAAACTGGCCACGCTGCCCTTGGGCGCTGCGCTGGGCGGTGTGCTGATGCCTGCACTCATCTACACCCTGCTCAACCACGGCACCGTCGCCGCCAGTGGCTGGGCGGTACCCACCGCGACCGACATCGCGTTTGCTGTGGGCGTGCTGGCGCTGCTGGGCAAGTCGATTCCCAGTGGCGTGCGTATCCTGTTGCTGGCCCTGGCGATCATCGATGACATCGTGGCGATCCTGATCATCGCGATCTTCTTCACTGCCAGTCTCGATTACATGGGCTTGGTGATTGCCGCAGGCGGTCTGGCGCTGGTGCTGGTGTTCCAACGCATGGGCATCGGCAAGGCCACGATCTATCTGTTACCTGGCGCGATTGTATGGTTCGGGCTGCTCAAGACCGGCGTGCACCCGACCCTCGCCGGGGTGATCCTGGGCTTGATGACGCCGGTCAACTCCAAGCCCACCACGGAGCGCCCGCTGGAGACCATTGAACGCACGTTCAACGAGCTGATGGAGCGCTTCTCGCAATCGAATGAAGGGGCGCAGCAAGTCGCCAAACCTCTCAAACAACTGCGCGAAGCCCAACGGGAGATGTTGCCGCCAGTGCAACGGGTGCAATCGGCACTGCATCCGTGGGTGGCATTCGGCGTGATGCCGCTTTTCGCCCTGGCCAATGCTGGCGTGAGCCTGCACGGCTTCAACCTGGATGATCCGATGGCTCACGGGGTGTTCATGGGGGTCATCTTTGCGCTGGTACTCGGCAAACCCCTGGGCGTGATGCTGGCGAGCCTGATGCTGGTCAAGCTCAATATCTGCAAGCTGCCGGACGGTGTGACCTGGACAGGCGTCGGCCTGGTTGGCCTGCTGGCCGGGATCGGGTTCACCATGTCGATCTTTATCTCGTCCCTGGCCTTCTCGGACCCGGCCTTGCTCTCGGCCGCCAAGCTCAGTGTATTGGCCGCTTCGACCCTGGCAGCGGTGATCGGCCTGACCTGGGGCAAGCTCAAGTTTTCAGGCAAGCACCCATAAGGCGAGTTAAGCACCCACTTTATCAAGGGCAAAAAAAGACCCCGGCCTTTTCAGGACGGGGTCTTTTTTATTCAAGCCGGCATCAGTACTTCTTGATGTCTGCCTGGGTTTCCAGCTGCTTGCGGAACGCCGCGAAGTCCTGCTGACCGATACGGGAAGCGAGGAAGCGGCGGTATTGCGCCTTTTCTTCGTCCGTAGGGGCTGCCGCTTCGTTGACGCCGTTCAAGCGCACAATCACCAGGCTGCCATCACGCAGCGTCACCGTGGTGAAAGTAGGCTTGTCCTTGGCCGCAGGCTTGGGCATGCGGAACAGGGCTTGAAGCACGGCTGGATCGATGGATTCCTGACCGCGGGTCGCCGCTTCAGTCACCTTCCAGGCCTGACCGTCAATCGGCTGGTCCAGCGCGGTTTTGCCGTCACGCAGGCTGGCGATCAACTCGTCGGCATGGGCTTTGGCGGCAGCGCTCGCACGCTCCTTGGTCATCTGGGTGCGAATCGCCGCAGCAACGCTCTCAAGCGGCAGTTGAGCCGGCTTGAGATGCTCTTTGGCACGCAACACGATGATGGTTTCCGGGTCCAGCTCGATGGCGCTGCTGTTGGCACCTTCATCCAGCACTTCCGGGCTGAATGCCGCAGTCACCACGGCACGGTTGGCTGCAACGCCTTCGCCACCTTCACGGCCAAACGGCGCCGAGGTGTGGACGGTCAGCTTCAGGTCAGATGCCGGCTGGGCCAGGTCGGACGCTTCGAATGCCGCATCTTCCAATTGCTTGGTCGCTTCGACAAACCGCTGTTCAACCTGTTGGGTCTTGAGCTCGCGGGTCAGCTTGTCTTTCAGGCTGGCAAACGATGGCACCTCAGGTGCTTCAACGCCCAGCAACTTGATCAAGTGCCAACCGAAGGCACTGCGCACCGGCGCCGATACCTGGTCTTGCTTCAAGCCGTACAGGGCCGTTTCGAAGTCCGGATCGTAGACGCCCGGGCCGGCAAAGCCCAGGTCACCGCCATTGTTGGCCGAACCTGGATCCTGGGAGAACTCCTTGGCCAGGGCTTCGAACTTCTCGCCTTTGGCCAGGCGTGCCTGGACTTCTTCGATCTTGGCCTTGGCTTGCGCCTCGGTGACCTTATCGTTGACTTCGATCAGGATGTGCGCGGCACGACGCTGTTCAGCGAGGTTGGCGGTTTCCTTCTCGTAGGCAGCCTGCAGTTCATCGTCCTTGACGGTGACCTGGTCGAAGAAGGAGGACTTCTTCAATTCCAGATAGTCGATGACCACCTGGTCCGGGGTCATGAACTCTTTGGCGTGCTGGTCGTAGTAAGCCTTGACCTCATCATCGGTGAGCTTCACCGCTGCCGGGTCTGCCTTGATGTTGACGGTGGCGAAATCGCGGGTCTGTTTTTCCAGACGGGCGAATGCCAGCACCTCGGCATCGGTGACGAAACCGCTGCCGGCGATACCTGCGCGAACCTGGCCGATCAGCATTTCCTGGGTCAGCATCTGACGGAATTGCATACGGCTATAGCCCAGTTGACGGATCACCTGGTCAAAACGTTCGGCATTGAACTTGCCATCCACCTGGAATTCCGGCGTCTGCAGGATCACCTGGTCCAAAGCGGCTTCCGAGAAACCGAACTTGGCATCAGCAGCGCCTTGCAGCAGCAGCTTGCGGTCGATCAGGCCCTTGAGGGCCGCGTCGCGCAGCAGTTTTTCGTCCAGCAGCGAAGCATCGAAATCCTTGCCCAGCTGTTGCATCAGCTGGCGACGTTGCATGTCGACAGCCTGGCTCAGTTCGGTCTGGGTGATCTGTTCACCGTTGACCTTGGCCACGTCCTGCGCGTTATTACCCGAAGCCTGGAAAATGGCTTCGATACCGGTGAACGCCATCAATGCGACGATGATCCCGATAATGGTCTTGGCAATCCAGCCTTGTGAATTGTCCCTGATATTTTGCAGCATGCGTCCCCCAGAAACGGTTGAACTTCAAAAATAGGCAACCGTGGAGCGTGGGTAGAGTCCGGATAGAAGAAAGGCGCATCCGAGGATGCGCCTTCTCGTAACTGGCGGAGCGGACGGGGGTTTGAACTCTCACCCCCGGCGTGGCGACCCGATGGATACGTGGGTCGCTACCGCTCCGCTGCCAGGTCGGACGTGCGTCCGACCCGGGTAAGCAAAGGCTTGATCGAAGCTTAGTTAACGGCTTCTTTCAGGGCTTTACCGGCTTTGAAACCTGGTTTCTTGGCAGCAGCGATTTGCAGTGCTTTGCCAGTCTGTGGGTTACGGCCAGTGCGAGCTGGGCGGTCAGTCACAGAGAAAGTACCGAAGCCTACCAGTACCACGGAGTCGCCGGCCTTCAGAGCGCCAGTGACGGATTCGATTACTGCGTCCAGCGCACGGCCAGCAGCAGCTTTCGGGATATCAGCGGATGCGGCGATAGCATCAATCAGTTCCGACTTGTTCACTCTAAGTCCCCTTATATATCTATTGAGTATGATTCTAAGTTTTTTGGTAAAAGCAAAAACCAGTGCTGGGTGGCCTACAGACACTTAAGAGCCGCTTTATAACAAGGGCTCTAAAAAGCTGTCAAGGAAGCCCCCAGGCTTTAACACATTAATGCGTGCTAATTCTTTCCTTGGAATCTGACTCGCGTTTTTCGTCCTTCGCGACTATCTCCGGAGCTACATCCGGCAAGGGTTCCGGCGCGTATTGCAGCGCAATTTGCAGGACCTCGTCAATCCATTTAACCGGTTTAATCTGAAGATCCTGCTTGATGTTGTCAGGAATTTCCTTCAAGTCGCGAACATTCTCTTCCGGAATGATCACCGTCTTGATTCCGCCCCGGTGAGCCGCCAGCAATTTCTCTTTCAGACCACCGATGGCCAATACCTGACCACGCAGGGTAATTTCCCCGGTCATTGCGACGTCAGCTCGCACAGGGATGCCAGTCAATGCCGACACCAGGGCCGTGCACATGCCTACGCCCGCGCTAGGGCCGTCTTTCGGGGTCGCCCCTTCCGGCATATGGATATGGGTGTCGTGCTTCTCATGGAAGTCCAGCGGGATGCCCAGGCTGCGGGCGCGACTGCGCACCACGGTCTGCGCGGCCGTGATGGATTCGACCATCACGTCACCCAGGGAGCCGGTCTTGATCAACTGGCCTTTGCCGGGAATCACCGCAGCTTCAATGGTGAGTAATTCGCCACCCACCTGAGTCCACGCCAGGCCAGTCACCTGCCCGACCTGGTCCTGCTGCTCGGCCAGGCCGTAGCGGAATTTCTTCACGCCCAGGAAGTGCTCCAGGGAGTCGGCAACTACCTTCACAGAGAAACGTTTTTCCAGTGCGTGTTCTTTCACCGCCTTGCGGCAGATCTTCGCGATCTGGCGCTCAAGGCCCCGTACACCGGCCTCGCGGGTGTAGTAACGCACGATGTCGCGGATCGCCTCGACCTCAAACTCGATCTCGCCCTTCTTCAGGCCGTTGGCCGAAATCTGCTTGGGTGCGAGGTATTTGACGGCGATATTGATCTTCTCGTCTTCGGTGTAACCCGGCAGACGAATCACCTCCATCCGGTCCAGCAAGGCTGGCGGAATGTTCATGGAGTTGGAGGTGCACAGGAACATTACGTCAGACAAGTCGTAGTCGACTTCCAGGTAATGGTCGTTGAAGTTGTGATTCTGCTCCGGATCGAGCACCTCAAGCAGCGCGGAGGCAGGATCGCCACGCATATCGCTGCCCATTTTGTCGATTTCATCGAGCAGGAACAGCGGGTTGCGCACGCCCACTTTTGTCATCTTTTGAATCAATCTTCCTGGCATCGAACCGATGTAGGTACGGCGATGACCACGGATTTCCGCCTCGTCACGCACACCGCCCAGGGCCATGCGCACAAACTTGCGGTTGGTGGCACTGGCAATCGACTCGGCCAGGGAGGTTTTACCCACACCCGGAGGGCCAACCAGGCACAACACCGGACCACGAATCTTTTTCACGCGCTTTTGCACGGCAAGGTATTCGAGGATGCGCTCTTTGACTTCCTCAAGACCATAGTGGTCGGCATCGAGGATTTCTTCAGCGCGAGCCAGATCCAGGCGTACCTTGGTCTGGGCCTTCCACGGCACCTGCACCAGCCAATCGATGTAGGAACGCACCACGGTGGCTTCGGCCGACATTGGCGACATCTGCTTGAGCTTGTTCAGCTCGGCGGTAGCCTTGGTCAAGGCATCTTTGGGCAGGCCAGCGGCATCAATGCGCTTTTTCAGCTCTTCGATTTCGTTGTGGCCTTCCTCGCCGTCGCCGAGCTCCTTCTGAATAGCCTTCATCTGCTCATTCAGGTAGTACTCGCGCTGGCTGCGCTCCATTTGCTTCTTCACCCGACCGCGGATGCGCTTTTCTACCTGCAACAGGTCGATTTCGCCGTCCAGCAGCGCCAACACATGCTCGACACGGGCCGACAGGTCGATGATTTCGAGGATGTCCTGCTTCTGCTCGATTTTCAGCGCCATGTGCGCGGCCATGGTATCAACCAGGCGGCTTGGTTCATCAATGCTGCTGAGGGAAGACAGCACTTCAGCGGGGACTTTCTTGCCCAACTGCACATACTGCTCGAACTGCGAGAGCAGGCTGCGCACAAACACTTCGGATTCGCGCTCTGCAGCTTCGACTTCTTCGATCAGTGCCACTTCGGCGCGCAGGTGCCCGTCCACTTCCATGAAACGCTCTACGGCACCGCGCTGCTCGCCTTCCACCAGCACCTTGACGGTGCCATCAGGCAGCTTGAGCAATTGCAGCACAGTGGCAATGGTGCCGACGCGATACAGGGCATCTTCACCCGGATCATCATCAGCAGGATTCTTTTGGGCCAACAGCAGGATCTGCTTGTCGCCCGTCATCGCAGCCTCGAGGGCTTCGATAGACTTCTCGCGCCCCACGAACAGCGGGATAACCATGTGCGGATAGACGACGACATCACGCAACGGCAGGAGAGGCAATTCGATGGTTGTCTTCATGATTTCGCCTCTATGACAGTTGATAAGTAAGCATGAAACCAAGATGGGGGTTACATGCAAAAAAAACAAGCTCAATGCCAGTAGTTAAACGCATGAATACACGCGAATTTAACCACCGCACCAAGAAAACGCCCCAAAAAACAAGGGGCCCCTAAAGGCCCCTTGCTTGTACCGCAACTGCTGAACGCTTACGCGTCTGGCGCAGCCTTGGCCGTCGGCTCACTGTTTTCGTAGATATACAGTGGCTTGGACTTGCCTTCGATAACGCTTTCGTCGATCACCACTTTGCTCACCTCAGACTGCGAGGGGATTTCGTACATGGTGTCGAGCAACACGCCTTCGAGGATCGAACGCAGGCCACGTGCACCCGTCTTGCGCTCCAGTGCCCGCTTGGCCACCGATTTGAGCGCGTCGGTACGGAACTCGAGGTCCACGCCTTCCATCTCGAACAACTTGGCGTATTGCTTGGTCAGGGCGTTCTTGGGCTCGGTGAGGATCTGAATCAAAGCCGCCTCATCCAATTCGTCCAATGTCGCCAGGACCGGCAAGCGGCCGACGAATTCCGGGATCAGACCAAACTTGACCAGATCGTCAGGCTCGACTTCACGCAGGGACTCGCCCACCTTCTTGCCTTCTTCCTTGCTGCGCACTTCCGCACTGAAACCAATGCCGCCACGGGTGGAGCGCTGCTGGATAACCTTCTCCAGGCCGGAGAATGCGCCACCACAAATGAACAGGATGTTGCGCGTATCAACCTGAAGGAATTCCTGCTGCGGGTGCTTGCGACCGCCTTGTGGCGGTACGGAAGCAACCGTGCCTTCGATCAGTTTCAACAGTGCCTGCTGCACGCCTTCACCGGAAACGTCCCGAGTGATCGACGGGTTGTCGGACTTGCGCGAAATCTTGTCGATTTCATCGATGTAGACAATACCCATCTGGGCCTTCTCTACGTCGTAGTCGCACTTCTGCAGCAGTTTCTGAATGATGTTCTCGACATCTTCGCCCACATAGCCAGCCTCGGTGAGGGTGGTGGCGTCGGCAATGGTGAACGGAACGTTCAGCAGGCGAGCGAGGGTTTCCGCAAGCAAGGTTTTACCCGAGCCTGTAGGACCGATCAGCAGGATGTTGCTCTTGCCGAGTTCGACCTCGTCGCCTTTCTTGTCACGCTGGTTCAGGCGCTTGTAGTGGTTGTACACCGCTACGGCCAGAACCTTCTTTGCACGCTCCTGGCCAATAACGTATTGGTCCAGGATGCCGCTGATTTCTTTAGGCGATGGGAGTTTGTGCGCACTGCTCTCGGCCTGGGCTTCCTGCACCTCCTCGCGGATGATGTCATTGCACAGGTCGACGCATTCGTCGCAGATAAACACCGAGGGGCCGGCAATCAATTTGCGTACTTCATGCTGGCTTTTGCCACAGAAGGAGCAATAGAGCAGCTTGCCGTTGTCCTCGCCGTTGCGGGTGTCAGTCATTCGTTCGATCCAAATCCGATAGGCTTGCAACACAAGATGAAGGCTTATGCGGGCTTTTTCAAGCCCGCAAGTGGTCGGACATGCCGACCAGCCCTATTTTGAGCGGCTTATATTAAGCGGGGCGCTTTTCGATCACTGCGTCGATCAACCCGTATTCACGGGCGGCTTCTGCGCTCATGAAATTGTCACGGTTGGTATCGCGCTCGATTTCTTCCAGTGTGTGCCCGCTGTGCTTGGCCATCAGCGTGTTCAGACGCTCACGAATGAAGAGGATTTCCTTGGCATGGATTTCAATGTCCGATGCCTGGCCCTGGAAACCGCCCAGTGGCTGGTGAATCATCACGCGTGAGTTCGGCAGGCAGAAACGCTTGCCTTCGGCACCCGCCGTCAGCAGGAACGCGCCCATGCTGCAAGCCTGGCCGATGCAGGTAGTCGACACGTTTGGCTTGATGAATTGCATGGTGTCGTAGATCGACATCCCTGCGGTCACCGAACCACCTGGCGAGTTGATGTAGAGATGGATGTCCTTGTCCGGGTTTTCCGCTTCAAGGAACAGCAATTGCGCACAGATCAGGTTAGCCATGTAGTCCTCTACCGGGCCAACCAGAAAGATCACTCGCTCCTTGAGCAGGCGCGAGTAGATGTCGTAGGCGCGTTCGCCACGAGCGGACTGCTCGACAACCATCGGGACCAGGCCGCCGGCGGCCTGGATATCAGAGTTCTGCTGAATATAGGAATTACGGAACATGCTCTGCAGTTACTCCCAAATAGTCATGTCTTGAAAACGCATAAGCCAGCGCGAGGCTGGCTTATGGTTGAATTTCCAACGAGTTGGACAATCAGTCGGCTTGTGCTGCTTCCGCCGGTTTGACTGCTTCTTCGTAAGAGACCGCTTTATCGGTCACCTTAGCCTTCTGCAGAACAGTATCCACAACTTGTTCTTCAAGCACAACCGAACGTACTTCGTTCAGCTGTTGGTCATTCTTGTAGTACCAAGCCACGACCTGCTCAGGTTCCTGGTAGGCCGAAGCCATTTCCTGGATCATTTCGCGAACGCGGTCTTCGTCAGGCTTGAGGTCGAACTGCTTGACCACTTCAGCCACGATCAGGCCCAGCACAACGCGGCGCTTGGCTTGCTCTTCGAACAGCTCGGCTGGCAACTGGTCAGGCTTGATGTTGCCACCAAACTGCTGAACAGCTTGTACGCGCAGGCGATCCACTTCGTTGGACAGCAGGGCCTTTGGCACTTCGATCGGGTTGGCGGCCAGCAGACCGTCCATGACCTGGTTCTTGACCTTGGACTTGATGGCCTGGCGCAGTTCACGCTCCATGTTCTTGCGAACTTCGGTGCGGAAACCTTCGATGCCGGTTTCCTTGATACCGAATTGAGCGAAGAACTCTTCGTTCAGCTCTGGCAGCTTAGGCTCGGAAACGCTGTTGACGGTAACGGTGAACTCGGCAGCTTTGCCGGCCAGGTCCAGGTTCTGGTAGTCCGCTGGAAATTCCAGGTTCAGAACGCGCTCTTCGCCGGATTTGGCGCCAACCAGACCGTCTTCGAAGCCAGGGATCATGCGGTTGGAACCCAGCACCAGCTGAGTGCCCTTGGCGGAGCCGCCAGCGAACACTTCGCCGTCAACCTTGCCAACGAAATCGATGTTCAACTGGTCTTCGTTCTGGGCAGCACGCTCGGCCACTTCAAAACGGGTGTTCTGCTTGCGCAGGATTTCCAGCATGTTGTCCAGGTCCGAATCAGCCACTTCGGCGCTCAGACGCTCGATTTCGATACCTTCGAAACCAGCCACTTCGAATTCCGGGAACACTTCGAATACGGCAACGTATTCCAGGTCCTTGCCAGCTTCCAGGGACTTGGGTTCGATCGAAGGCGAGCCAGCCGGGTTCAGCTTTTGCTCGACAACGGCTTCGTAGAAGGAAGCCTGGATCACGTCACCTACAGCTTCCTGGCGCGCATCGGCACCAAAACGACGCTTGATTTCGCTCATCGGCACTTTGCCTGGACGGAAACCAGCGATCTTGGCCTTCTGGGCAGTCTGCTGCAGACGCTTGTTGACCGCAGTCTCGATACGCTCTGCCGGCACGGTGATGCTCAGGCGGCGCTCGAGAGCAGTAGTATTTTCAACAGAAACTTGCATGGATATTCCTCGTTGCACAGACGTTAGCCGGCCATTTCCGACCCCAATCAAGGGCATGCATTCTAGTGGGTCAAACTCAAGAAGTCACCCTACTGAAAATACAGCGGAAAACAGCCGGCAATTTATCGGTACGAAGGCACGGATGCACCTCGCCCCGGTGACAAATACAGCCAACTGCGCCAGGGCTCTGCGCCGCCTCTTCTATATAGAAGAAACCAGTCATTTCCCTGACGCCCGACCCCGCGCACAGGGCCTGCGGGCAGCGCGGCATCATCGAGACACACAAATACGATGAAACACCCCACCCTTTCGACCTTGCACCTGCAGCTGCCGGATATACGAACCGCTAAAACCAAAAAAGGCGCCAGACTGTTAAATCTGGCGCCTTTCGAATATGGGGTGGACGAAGGGGATCGAACCCTCGACAACGGGAGTCACAATCCCGTGCTCTACCAACTGAGCTACGCCCACCATATTGCGTTAACAAAGAAACCAAACTACTTCTTTGTTGAGCCCTGCCCCGCCTGACGGCACAGCAAAGCTTTAATTGGTGCGGATGAAGAGACTCGAACTCTTACGCCTCGCGGCGCTGGAACCTAAATCCAGTGTGTCTACCAATTCCACCACATCCGCGCTTGAAGCTCTTAAAGCAAAGGCGCCAGACGATTAATCTGGCGCCTTTCAAAATATGGGGTGGACGAAGGGGATCGAACCCTCGACAACGGGAGTCACAATCCCGTGCTCTACCAACTGAGCTACGCCCACCATATAGCGCTACTTGTGCCAAAGCTGCCTAATGGCGCACCCGGCAGGACTCGAACCTGCGACCATCCGCTTAGAAGGCGGATGCTCTATCCAGCTGAGCTACGGGCGCCTGATTAATCTGTACTCTTGGAGGATTACAAACTAAGTGTTTCCAGCCTTGCAGGACAACAATTCTGCTCGACCTTCTAACCAGTGCTAGGCTGTGCCCGACAAGTGCGACGAATAGTATAGAGCGTCCTGATACCCGTCAAATCTTTTTTGAAAAAAACTGATTTTATTTAAGGGCTTAGGGCAATTTGCAGACCAAGCGCCTTTGCCCTCGCGCCCTGGCGTGCGAGAATGCGCGCACTTTTCTTCCCCCTCTCGATGGTTAATCACGCGTAATGACTGCACAACTTATCGACGGCAAATCAATCGCCGCCAGCCTGCGCCAGCAGATCGCCAAACGCGTCACCGAGCGTCGCCAGCAAGGCCTGCGCACGCCTGGCCTCGCGGTGATCCTGGTCGGCAGCGATCCTGCCTCTCAGGTTTATGTCTCGCACAAGCGTAAAGACTGTGAAGAGGTCGGCTTTATTTCCAAAGCCTACGACTTGCCTTCTGACACCACTCAACAGGCCCTGACCGACCTGATTGACCGCCTCAACGATGATCCGGAAATGGACGGCATCCTGCTGCAGCTGCCGCTGCCCGAGCACCTGGACGCCTCCAAGTTGCTGGAACGCATCCGCCCGGACAAAGACGTCGACGGTTTCCACCCTTATAACGTCGGCCGCCTGGCCCAACGTATCCCGCTGCTGCGCCCATGCACACCCAAAGGCATCATGACCTTGCTGGAAAGCACCGGGGTCGATCTCTATGGTCTGGACGCAGTCGTGGTAGGCGCATCCAATATCGTCGGTCGCCCGATGGCCATGGAGCTGCTGCTGGCCGGCTGCACCGTGACCGTCACCCACCGCTTCACCAAGGACCTGGCTGGCCACGTTGGCCGCGCCGACCTGGTGGTGGTCGCTGCTGGCAAGCCGGGGTTGGTCAAAGGTGAATGGATCAAGGAAGGCGCCATCGTCATCGACGTGGGCATCAACCGCCAGGATGACGGCAAGCTGGTCGGCGACGTCGTCTACGACACTGCCCTGCCCCGCGCCGGCTGGATCACGCCAGTGCCAGGTGGTGTCGGACCGATGACCCGCGCCTGCCTGTTGGAAAATACCTTGTACGCAGCAGAAACCCTGCACGGTTAATAACCAAGCGTAATGAAAAAGCCCTGCCTTAGTGCGGGGCTTTTTATTGCCTGAGAAAAAACTGTTTTTTCTTAGTTTTTAAGCACTTTCATCCGGTTCTGGAAGAACATTCGACAGTTTCTGATCCATACTCCTAGAATGTAACGTCATTTTTCATAAAGCCCGTTCCCGAACGGTATTTCCTTACTTTTTAGCGAGTTCATCCGCGTGAAAATTCGTCTCTATTGTCGGCCTGTTTTTCGCTTTGACAGGCACCTTCGCCCACGCCGCCGAATCCACCCTGGCCCCGCGTGACGCCTCCAAACTGCAAATCGCCTCCGGCAGCGCCATGCTGGTGGACTTGCAAACCAACAAAGTCATTTATTCCAGCAATCCCGACGTGGTGGTCCCCATCGCTTCAGTGAGCAAACTGATGACCGGCCTGATCGTGCTGGAAGCCAAGCAGAACATGGATGAGTACATCGACATCAACATCACCGACACGCCAGAGATGAAAGGCGTGTTCTCCCGGGTAAAAATCGGCAGCCAGATGCCGCGCAAGGAAATGCTGCTGATTGCGCTGATGTCCTCGGAAAACCGCGCCGCAGCGAGCCTGGCCCACCACTATCCGGGTGGCTATGCGGCATTCATTGCGGCGATGAACGCCAAGGCCAAGTCCCTGGGGATGACCAGCACCCACTATGTGGAGCCTACCGGCCTGTCGATCCATAACGTCTCGACCGCTCGCGACCTGAGCAAGCTGCTGGCGTACGCGCGTAAATTCCCGATGCTGAGCCAGTTGAGCACCACCAAGGAAAAGACCGTGGCGTTCCGCAAGCCCAACTACACCTTGGGTTTCTCCAACACCGACCACCTGATCAACCGCGCCAACTGGGACATTAAGCTGACCAAGACCGGCTTCACTAACCAGGCGGGGCATTGCCTGGTGCTGGTCACAAGCATGGGCAACCGCCCGGTTTCGCTGGTGATCCTGGATGCCTTTGGCAAGTTCACCCACTTTGCCGACGCCAGCCGGATTCGCAGCTGGGTTGAGACCGGCAAAGGCGGCGCGGTGCCGGACGTTGCGTTGCGCTACAAGGCTGACAAGAATCTGAAGAACCGGGGGAATGCGGTAGAAGTTCGCCGCTAACTAACCACCATCTTATTGAAATAAGCAGGCCCAATGTGGGAGGGGGCTTGCTCCCGATGGCGGTGTGCCAGGCTATAAAACTTATCCTGATCAACCGCTATCGGGAGCAAGCCCCCTCCCACATTTTTATTTGCGTTCTGCCAACACTTTGAGCGCTTGGGCCGCTGCCCCTTCCTGCCCCGCCTGGCCTGTTGCATTCGCCGCATCACGCCAGCGCTGCGCATCCACATTGGCCGGTAATTGGCTCGGCCGCTGTGTGAGGATAGCCCAGTGCCCCGCGCTCTTCCACGCCGACTCGAAGTCGCTGAATTCCATAATCAATCGGCGCTCGTTTCCAGAGCGCAACAACACCGTGCTCTTCTGCTGGTTGAACCCCACCACCACGACATAGCGCGCTCCGGACCAGAAGCTGGAATTGATTCGCGCCATCACCGGGTAACCCGCCGCCACCTGCGCCAGCACCGCGGTCAGCTTGGCGTCCAGTGGGTACACCATCAGCCCGTATTCGCGCGCCAGCACCTGCATGTTGCGTTCGAGGTTCGCCTCAGCACCCGGCAGGCGCAGCGGCTTGTCCAGCAACCCCGGTGTCATGACAATGCCTTGTTGCGACAGCATACTGGCAAGTGCCGTAGGACCGCTCTGATAAGCCTCGCTGCGAAAGGTCGGCACGCCGTTGAGTTCAACGCGCTCCGGCAGGCCGGACAGCTTCGACGGTTGGCTGGAACAAGCCGTTAACCCCAGGGCACAAGCCAGCAAGATGGATGTTTTAAGGTTCGAGCGTAAGCGCAATGTTTTACTCTCTTGATCAACGGGCGGTGAGGGCCCTGATCATAGGATGCTCTTGAGCGCGGGTATAGCCTGGCACATCAGTAAAGCACCCGCGATAGAGCAAACAAGTTGGACAGACACGACCATTGGTCAATAGCAGGCAACCGCCAGGTAGCTAGACTGTCCATTGAGAAGACTGTGTGTGCCCCCAAGTGGGCGAAAGGAGGCCCGAATGAGCCTTGCGACGACAATTTTTCTGTTGATCTGTGGTTGGTTGGCAGTGGCCGCGGCCATGTTGTGGGGGGTCATGCGCGTGACTCGCCGGCATCATCACCCCCACGTCAAACCTGCCGCGCCCGCCAAGCCTCCCAAGGCGACGGCTCATCACGCCTAGCCAGGCATGCAATTGAAGTCTTGGGTGGCGGCGATTTCCTTGCCGTGCCCGTCCTTGAGGGATGCACGCACGGTGGTGCCCAGGCTCGACTCTTCCAGTGTGTAATGCTCACCCGCCTTGAAGTGTTTGTATTCCACCCGGCCCTGGCAGTCTTGCTGGTTGTCGTCGCCGGGTTCGTCTTCAAACAAGGTCACGTCCAGCCGATGGTCACCGGGGCTGACTTCAAAGTAGCGCCCGTCATCGACGCGTTTACCGTCCACCCGCTCGGCCATCAGGTCATTTGGCGCTTCCTCTTTCAGGCCGATCCAGGCTTGGCTCGGGTCGGCCTTGGGCAGCGGGCCGGCGCAGGCCGAGAGCAACACAACAACGCTCAGCATAGGTATCAACAACAGGGTTTTCAGTGACATGGCAGGGCTCCAAAGAACATCAAAAAAAGACGTATCCGATGGCTGGCAAGCTTGAAGAGCCGGCGTTTGCAGAACAAATGAATACAAATGAAACGATCTTCAGCCATTACCTAAATCTTCCTTCACCTGGCTGAAAGGTGCGTGTTAGGTGGGTCGGGCAAGACTGCCGGGGTTTGCAATCCTGCTCTTCTCGGAGACTCACGCATGCTCGGGCTGGTAAAGACCGCACTGCAAAAGCCGTACACGTTTATCGTGTTGGCCATATTCATCTGCATCATCGGGCCCATGGCGGCCCTGCGTACGCCCACTGATGTGTTTCCCGATATCGGCATACCCGTGGTCGCGGTGGTCTGGCAGTACAACGGCCTGTCCCCGGACGCCATGGCCGGGCGGGTGATCTACACCTATGAACGCTCCTTGAGCACCACCGTCAACGACATCGAACATATCGAATCGCAATCACTGCCCGGCATGGGCATCGTCAAGATCTTCTTCCAGCCCGGCGTCGATATCCGCACCGCCAACGCCCAGGTCACAGCGGTGTCGCAAACCGTGCTCAAGCAGATGCCACCGGGTATCACGCCGCCGCTGATCCTCAACTACAGCGCCTCCACGGTGCCGATCCTGCAAATGGCGTTCTCCAGCCCGAGCCTTTCCGAAGCCAGGATCCGCGACCTGGTGCAGAACAACATCCGCCTGCCCCTGAGCGCGCTGCCCGGCCTGGCCATGCCCACGCCGATGGGCGGCAAGCAGCGTCAGATCACCCTCGACCTCGACCCCCAGGCCCTGGCTGCCAAGGGCTTGTCGGCCCAGGACGTCGGCAATGCCCTGGCCTTGCAGAACCAGATCATCCCGGTGGGCACCGCCAAGCTGGGTTCCAACGAATACACGATCCTGCTCAACAACAGCCCCAAGGCCATCGATGAACTCAATGACCTGCCGATCAAGACAGTCGACGGCGCAATCATCACCATCGGCCAGGTCGCCCATGTGCGCGACGGTTCGCCGCCACAAACCAACATCGTGCGCGTCGACGGCCATCGCGCGGTGCTGATGCCGGCGTTGAAGAACGGCAGCATCTCTACCCTGTCGATCATCGACGGCATCCGCCAGATGCTGCCACGCATCAACGAAACCCTGCCGCCTTCACTGAAAACCTCACTGCTGGGTGATGCCTCGGTGTTCGTCAAGCAATCGGTGGGCAGCGTAGCCCAGGAAGGCATCATTGCCGCGCTGCTCACCAGTGCGATGATCCTGTTGTTTCTCGGCAGTTGGCGCTCGACCTTGATCATCGCCGCGTCGATTCCGCTGGCGGTGCTCTCGGCCATCGCGCTGCTGGCGGTCAGCGGGCAAACCCTCAACGTGATGACTCTCGGCGGGCTGGCGTTGGCGGTGGGGATTCTGGTGGACGACGCCACAGTGACCATCGAAAACATCAACTGGCACCTGGAACAAGGCAAGGCGGTGAACACTGCGATCCTCGACGGTGCCGCGCAAATCGTCGGCCCGGCGTTTGTCTCGCTGCTGTGCATCTGCATCGTGTTTGTGCCGATGTTTTTGCTGCAAGGCATCGCCGGTTATCTGTTCCGGCCAATGGCGCTGGCGGTGATCTTTGCCATGGCCAGTTCGTTCATACTCTCGCGCACCCTGGTGCCGACGCTGGCGATGTTCCTGCTCAAGCCGCATACGCCGGAGCAAGGCGTGGGGCATCATCCCGAAGATCAATTCATCAACCATCATGAGGGTGAGCAACACGCGAAACCGCGCAATGCGTTGCTGCAATCGGTGCTGAATTTCCAACAGGGCTTTGAGCGTCACTTCTCCAATATCCGTGACACTTACCATGGCTTGCTGACGTTGGCGCTGGGGGCGCGAAAGCGCTTCATTGTCGGCTTCCTGGCCTGCGTAATCGCCTCATTCGCGTTGCTGCCGAGCCTGGGCCAGGACTTTTTCCCGGCCACCGATGCCGGTGCCCTCGCGCTGCATGTGCGCTTGCCGCTGGGCACGCGAATCGAGGAAAGCGCCGCTGCGTTCGATCGCATCGAAGCACGCATTCGCGAGGTCATCCCCGCCGACGAACTCGACACCATCGTCGACAATATCGGCATCCCGCTCAGCGGTATCGACATGGCCTACAGCAGCAGCGGCACCATCGGCCCTCAGGATGGCGATATCCAGGTCACCCTGAATAAGCACCACGCCCCCACCGCCGACTACGTGAAAAAACTGCGTGAAGCCCTGCCGCAAAGTTTCCCCGGCAGCCACTTTGCGTTCCTGCCGGCAGACATCAGCAGCCAGATTCTCAACTTCGGCGCGCCGGCCCCGCTGGATGTGAAAATCTCCGGGCGCAGCGATGCAGAAAACCGCGCTTACGCCGTAGAACTCGAACGACGCTTGCAACACGTACCAGGCATTGCAGACCTGCATATCCAGCAGTCCACCGGTTACCCCTCCTTGCAGGTCAATGTCGACCGCCTGCGCGCCAACGGCTTGGGCATTACCGAAAAAGACGTCACCAACAGCATGGTTGCCTCCCTGGCCGGCAGCTCCCAGGTGGCACCGACCTTCTGGCTCAACCCGGCCAATGGCGTGTCCTATTCCATCGTCGCCGCCACCCCGCAGTACCGTCTCGACAGCCTGCCATCACTGGAGGCCCTACCGGTGACCGGTGCCGATGGCCAATCGCAAATCCTCGGGGGCGTGGCGACCATCTCCCGCGTACAAAGCCCGGCGGTGGTCACCCACTACAACATCGAACCGACCCTGGACCTGTATGCCAACGTACAAGGTCGCGACCTGGGCGGCGTGGCCCGTGATGTGCAAAAAGTGCTGGACGACACTGCATCCATGCGTCCCAAAGGCGCGACCATCAGCCTGCACGGGCAAATCGATGCGCTGCATGAGGCGTTCAGTGGTTTGAGCTTGGGGCTGCTCGGCGCCGTGGTGCTGATCTACTTGCTGATCGTGGTCAACTTCCAGTCCTGGGCCGACCCCTTTGTGATCATCACGGCGTTACCGGCCGCACTGGCGGGGATCGTGTGGATGCTGTTCCTCAGCGGCACCTCGTTATCGGTCCCGGCGCTCACCGGCGCCATCCTGTGCATGGGCGTGGCCACCGCCAACTCGATCCTGGTGGTGAGCTTCTGCCGTGAACGCCTGGCCGAACATGGCGACGCGTTGAAAGCCGCCATGGAAGCCGGTTACACGCGCTTTCGCCCAGTGTGCATGACCGCCCTGGCAATGATCATCGGCATGTTGCCCCTGGCGCTGTCCGAGGAGCAAAACGCGCCGCTGGGTCGCGCCGTTATCGGCGGTTTGATCTTCGCCACCATCGCCACTCTGTTGTTTGTACCCGTGGTCTTCAGCCTGGTCCACGGCCGTCACCCTACTCGCGCAATTGCTGGAGAAACGCCCCATGTCGTCTGATCACAAACCCTCGCGCAAGCGTCTGATGCTGATGGGTATCGGCGGCCTGACCCTCGCTGCCCTGTTGGTGGCCAGCGGCTTGCACGCCCGCACGCTGCACGAGCGATCTGTCGCTGCCTGGACCGAAACGGCGGCCATTCCCCAAGTGATCGTGTTCCAACCCCAACAGAACACTGCCGGCGATACGCTGCGCTTGCCGGCGCACCTGGAAGCCTGGAGCACAGCGCCGATCCATGCGCGGGTCAGCGGCTATCTGAAAGACTGGAAAGTGGATATGGGCACGCAGGTCAAGGCCGGGCAAATCCTCGCCGAAATCGACAGCCCTGACCTCGACCAGCAACTGGCGCAGACTCACGCACGGCTGATTCAGGAACAGGCCAATGCACGTCTGGCAGCCACCACTGCCACGCGCTGGCAACACCTGTTGGCGAGCCATTCGGTGTCGCGTCAGGAAGCCGATGAAAAAACCTCGAACGCCGCCGCGACCACAGCCAATGCCGAGGCTGGCGCAGCGGACTACGCTCGCTTGTCAGCATTGGAGGGCTACAAAACCCTGCGTGCGCCATTCGCTGGCACCATCACTGCGCGGCATACCGATATCGGTCAGTTGATCAAGGCCGATACCGACAGCGACCTGGCGCTGTTCACCCTGGCCGACACCCACCAACTGCGTCTGTATGTGCCGGTGCCGCAGAACTACGCGGCAGTAATCCATCCGGGCTTGCAAGCCGAGTTGACCGTGCCTGAGCACCCAGCCGAACACTTCAAGGCGCGCCTGATCGGTGACTCCACCGCCATCGACCGCCGCTCCGGCACCCTGCTCGCCCAGTTCGTCGTCGACAACCCCAGCGGTGAATTGCTACCGGGCGACTACGCCGAAGCCAGCCTGCCGATTCCGGCCGACACTCACGGCGTGAGCATCCCGGCCAGCGCCTTGATCTTCCGCGCCCAGGGTACGCAAGTGGCAGTGTTGGATGGGCAGAATCATGTGCACCTGCGAGACATCCACATCGGTCTGGACCTGGGCGAGCGCCTGGTGATCGACCAGGGTTTGAAAGCCACCGACCACATCATCGACAACCCGCCCGATGCCCTGCGCGAAGGCGACCCGGTGCAACTGGCCGACGCCGCCGGAGGTGCCCATGCGCCCAAGGCTTAAACCGCTCGCGGCGTTGATGCTGCTGGCGTTGCAGGGTTGCTCGATGGCACCGACCTATACCGCGCCATCGATTGACCTGCCCGCCCACTACCGCGAACAGACCAGCGACGGCCCATGGCACAGCGCGCAACCGTCCGATCAGTTGGCGACCCAGTGGTGGCAACTCTATAACGATCCAACGTTGAACAAGCTGCAGCAGCAATTGCTCAACAGCAACCCGGACCTGGCCGCGGCACTGGCGCACTTCGATGCCTCCCAGGCGTATGCCAGCCAGTTGCACGCCGGGCTGTTCCCGCAAATCAGCGCCAGCGCACAGCCGCAGCGCCAACGGCAATCGGACGCGAGACCGTTGCGCGGCACAACGCAGCCGTCGGTGTACAACAGCAACATTGCCGGGTTTTCGTTGAGCTACGACCTGGACCTGTGGGGCAAGATCCGCAATCAGGTCGCGGCCGGCGACGCTCAGGCGCAAGCGTCAGGCGATGACTTGGCGGTGGCTCGCCTGAGCCTGCAACGGCAGTTGACGACGTTATATGTGCAACTCAATGGCCTGGATGCACAGAGCCGAATACTCGACAGCTCGCTGGAGGATTTCAGCCAGGCGCTGCAACTGACGCGCAGTCGCTACGAAGGCCAGATTGCCTCGGAACTGGACCTGACCCGCGCACAAAATCAACTGGCCGAGGCCAAGGCGCAACTGGATGAAGTGCGTGGGCAACGCAACCTGACCGAGCATGCAATCGGCGAGTTGGTGGGCGTGGCGGCCAGTGATTTTTCATTGCCGCCCAGCCCGCAGTTGATGGCCTTGCCAAGGATTCCATCGCAGTTGCCAAGCCACTTGCTGCAACGTCGCCCGGACATTGCCGCGGCTGAACGCCGGGTGTTTGCGGCCAACGCAAATATCGGCGTAGCCAAGGCAGCGTGGTATCCGGATTTCAGCCTGACCGGGTTGATAGGCGGGCAGACGCAAGGCGTCGGGAATCTGCTGTCAGCTGGCAATCGATATTGGGCGTTGGGGCCGTTGGTGAGCCTGCCGATCTTTGATGGCGGGCGGTTGAGTGCCAATGAGCGCCAGGCCAAGGCCGAGTTTGAAGAGGCGTCGGCGCAATACCGTAGCCATGTGTTGCAAGCCGTACGAGAGGTAGAGGACAACCTGGGGCAACTGAGGGACTTGCAGCAGCAAGCCCAGGATGAACAGGCGGCGGCGCAGGCGGCGCAACATACCCAGGCGTTGGCGATGAACAGCTATCAGGCGGGGGCGGTGAGTTATCTGGATGTGGTCACCGCACAAACTGCGGCGCTACAGGCGCAGCGCACATTACAGGCCGTACAGACGCGGCAGTTGGTGGCAAGTGTGGGGCTTTTGACCGCACTCGGCGGTGGCTGGCAACCTGGCGCCTGACGTCAATACCGCAATCGGGAGCAAGCCCCCTCCCACACTGGTTCCGCGCCAGACACACTATGTATGAACACCGCGGCCCCCTGTGGGAGGGGGTTTGCTCCCGATTGCGTCCGCCCGGACACATCCTGCCATAAGCCTGCCCGTCAGTTATTGGCACTGCAATCTAGCCTCTCCAAGCACAACACGAGAGGGCCATGGAATGGCAGATCTACCCGCGTCACACCGCCTGCGCATCGGGCGCTTCAGTGAACCGAACCGCGTCTACCTGATCACCACTAATACGCATGAACGCATTCGCCTATTCAGCGACTTTCATCTCGGGCGCCTGGTGGTCTGGCAGTTTCGGCTCGCTCAGTACCAAGGGCTGGTGAATTCTCTGGCATGGGTGATCATGCCCGACCACTTTCACTGGATTTTCGAACTGAAAAAAGGCTCGCTGGCGGACTTGATGTGCCAGGTAAAATCCAAAAGCACACGCACCGTGAATGGTGCTAGCGGACGCAACGGGCGGCTGTGGCAGGAAAGCTTCCATGATCGGGTGCTGCGCAAGGAAGATGACCTGATCAAAATGGCCAGGTATGTGGTGGCTAACCCATTGCGAGCGGGCTTGGTCGAGCGAATTGGCGACTACCCCCTGTGGGATGCCATCTGGGTGTAACTTCAAAAAAAGTCCAAATGTGGGAGGGGGCTTGCTCCCGATAGCGGCGGGTCAGCGACGGACAAATTGACTGACACACCGTCATCGGGAGCAAGCCCCCTCCCACATTTTCAACCGCTGGCGATAGCTGCTGAAGCTGCCACCATGGCGCGCAACAACACCGCACACCCCGCCGCCAGATCATCCGGCGCGGCATTTTCGATTTCGTTATGGCTGATGCCACCTTCACACGGCACGAAGATCATCCCCGCCGGACCAAGCTCGGCGACGAAGATTGCGTCGTGCCCTGCCCCGCTGACAATGTCCATATTCGACAGGCCCAACCCATTGGCCGCATCGCGCACGGCGTCGACGCAGCCTTTGTCGAAGTACAGCGGCGGGAAGTCGGCGGTGGGTTCCATCTCGTAACTCAGCCCATGTTTGGCACAAGTGTCCTCAATCACCTGGCGCACCTGGGCAATCATCGAGTCCAGCCGTGCTGGCTCTAAATGACGGAAATCCAGGGTCATGCGTACCTCCCCCGGAATCACGTTGCGCGACCCTGGATACGCTTGCAGGCAACCCACCGTGCCACAGGCGTGCGGCTGATGCCCCAGCGCCGCCGCATTCACCGCCGCCACCACCACCGCTGCGCCCACCAGGGCATCCTTGCGCAGGTGCATCGGGGTCGGGCCGGCGTGCGCCTCGACACCGCGCAGTTTGAGGTCGAACCACTTTTGTCCGAGGGCGCCGAGTACAACGCCGATGGTTTTCTTTTCATCCTCAAGAATCGGCCCTTGCTCGATGTGCGCCTCGAAATAGGCGCCAACCTTATGCCCACTCTCGGGGCGGGTCCCGGCATAGCCGATGGCATTCAACGCATCGCCGACGCTGACGCCGTCCGCATCGACCTTGGCCAGGGTATCGGCCAGGCTGAATTTTTCGGCGAACACGCCGGAGCCCATCATGCACGGTGGAAACCGCGAACCTTCCTCGTTGGTCCACACCACCACTTCCAACGGCGCCTCGGTTTCAATCTTGAGGTCGTTAAGGGTGCGCAACACTCCCACCCCCGCCAGTACACCGAAGCAACCGTCGAACTTGCCGCCGGTAGGCTGGGTATCGATATGGCTGCCGGTCATCACCGGCGGCAGGTCCGCGTTGCGCCCTGGACGGCGGGCGAAGATATTGCCGATACCGTCGATGCTTACGGTACAGCCGGCTTCTTCGCACCACTGCACGAAGAGATCGCGGGCCTTGCGGTCAAGGTCGGTAAGGGCCAGGCGACACACCCCGCCCTTGGGGGTGGCGCCGAGCCTGGCCAGGTCCATCAGCGACTGCCACAGGCGGTCGCGGTTGATGTGCTGATGGGTCGATTGCAGAACGTCGAGGGCAGCGTTCATGGGGATCTCCTCAGGCTGTATTTCTTATGATTGGAACAGGTGGCACGCGGTCAAATGTGGGAGGGGGCTTGCTCCCGATAGCAGTGGCCGAGTCGATATATGCGTGACTGATACATCGCCATCGGGGGCAAGCCCCCCACATTGACCGCGTTCACAAGGATGATTTGGCTACGGCCGGGTTGATACCGCGCTTGGCATTGAGCCCGTAATACAACACCCCGCCCAACGCCGAACCGGTAAACCAGCCATAGCTGTAAAACCAACTGAACGCATCGCTGCCCAGCGACAACAGGGTCAGCACCACCGGCACGCCAAAGGCGATGAAACCACTCCAGTTCCACGCCGGGTACACGTCATCACGGTAAAGTCCTGCCAGGTCCAGTTGCTGTTTGCGGGTGATGAAGTAGTCCACCACCATGATCCCGGCAATCGGGCCCAGCAGGCTCGAATAGCCGAGCAACCAATTGGAGTAAACGGTCTCCAGGCTGACATCGGAAACGATCAACCCAAGCTTTTTCAGCAGCTCATGGGCCATCAGCGCCAGCCCTACCAGCCCGGTCAGGATCACCGCGGTGGTGCGGTTGATCAGCTTGGGCGCGATGTTCTGGAAGTCGTTGGTGGGCGAAACGATGTTCGCCGCCGTGTTGGTGGACAAGGTGGCGACGATGATCAGCGCCATCGCCACTGCCACCCACACCGGGCTCTGGATATGGCCGATCAGGGTCACCGGGTCGGAGACGCTGACGCCCACCAGTTTCACCGAGGCGGCGGTCATGATCACGCCGAGGGCGGCGAACAGGAACATGGTCAGCGGCAGGCCGAAGATCTGCCCGAGGATCTGGTCTTTCTGGCTCTTGGCGTAGCGGCTGAAGTCGGGAATGTTCAGCGACAAGGTGGCCCAGAAGCCTACCATCGCGGTCAGACCCGCCATGAAATAGCCGGTGAGGCTTGCGCCTTCAGGGCGTTTGGGTGGGATCGCCATCAGCTCGCTGAGGGACACATTCGGCATCGCCCACACCAGCAGGCCGATGCCTACCGCCACCAACAACGGCGCCGACAGGGTTTCCAGGCGCTTGATCGACTCGGCACCGCGCAACACCACCCACAGGTTCAGGCACCAGAAAATCATGAAGCCGATCACTTCACCGGTACCACCCAGCGACTTCCAACCCTCGAAAATCGAACCGAGAAACAGGTGAATCGCCAACCCGCCAAACATCGTCTGGATCCCGAACCAGCCACAGGCCACCAACGCGCGAATCAGGCACGGCACGTTGGAGCCGAGAATGCCGAATGACGAGCGCAACAGCACCGGAAACGGGATGCCGTACTTGGTGCCGGGAAATGCGTTGAGCGTCAGCGGGATCAACACCACGATATTGGCCAGCAGGATCGCTATCAGCGCCTCGCCCACCGACAAGCCGAAATACGCGGTGAGTACCCCGCCCAGGGTGTAGGTCGGCACGCAAATCGACATGCCGACCCACAATGCGGTGATGTGCCATTTGTTCCAGGTGCGCTCATGCACCTTGGTGGGTGCCATGTCATGGTTGTAGCGAGGGCTGTCGAGGACGTCGGGGCCGGCGTCGAGTTCGTACAGGCCGTTGCGCTCGATGACTTGCGATCTGTTCTGTTGCATGGCCGCTCCACGGTTTTTTTAAAATTATTTTTGCTCACCTGCACGCTGTGTACAGGAGGCCGGAGTACCGCATAAACAACATGACATCTCGGGCCCCGACCAATTGCCTTTGCACTCAATTACCGTGCCGACAACGGCTGCTGAACCCGCACCACTTATATAACATGCTGATGTTTATCAGCTTTCCGAGTGAGCCTGGGTTACTTGCCGCGCTATTGGGGCCAGCCATTGCGCAAGTTGCCAGAACCGTCAGGTCTCAATCTGGTGCAACACAATTATTTTTATTTTTCAGTGCCGTCAAGAGGCATATCTCAAGCGCCTGATTTGCAATAAGAAATGTTGCTCAAAAACAGAAGCTGTCAAGTGCGTCAAAATGGTGAGCGCTCGCTACATTTTGGTGATTTTGTTATTTTTCTCTTTTAATTCAGCCACTTAATTTAATTATAAGCTTAAGAAAAATCTTCTTGCCCAATCGAAAAACTCGGGCTAGTTTCTATTCCTGTCACCGATGACAGGAATTAATCCTCCATCGACCGGCAGTATTACAACACTTAGAACTGGCATAAGCCGGTCAAGCCTGTGAGGAACTCGACATGTCGCTGTTGATCCGTGGCGCAACCGTTATTACCCATGATGAAAGTTACCGCGCCGATGTGTTATGCGCAGGCGGTCTAATTCGGGCCATTGGCACCGATCTGGATATTCCCGCCGGCACTGAAATACTCGATGGCAGCGGCCAATACTTGATGCCGGGCGGCATCGATCCCCACACCCATATGCAACTGCCCTTCATGGGCACCGTGGCCAGCGAAGACTTTTTCAGTGGTACGGCCGCAGGCTTGGCCGGTGGTACCACGTCGATCATCGACTTTGTGATTCCAAACCCGCAGCAATCGTTGATGGAAGCCTTCCACCAGTGGCGCGGCTGGGCAGAAAAGTCCGCATCCGACTATGGCTTCCATGTAGCGATCACCTGGTGGAGCGAGCAGGTACGCGAGGAAATGGCCGAACTGGTCAGCCATCACGGCATCAACAGCTTCAAGCATTTCATGGCTTACAAGAACGCAATCATGGCCGCTGACGATACCTTGGTCGCCAGCTTCGAACGCTGCCTGGAACTGGGCGCGGTGCCCACCGTTCATGCGGAAAACGGCGAGCTGGTGTATCACCTGCAACGCAAGCTGATGGCCCAGGGCATCACCGGACCGGAAGCCCATCCGCTGTCGCGCCCGTCCCAGGTGGAAGGCGAAGCGGCCAGCCGCGCAATACGAATTGCCGAGACCATCGGCACGCCGCTGTACCTGGTACATGTGTCGACCAAAGAGGCGCTGGATGAAATCACCTACGCTCGGGGCAAGGGCCAGGCGGTGTACGGTGAAGTACTCGCCGGCCACTTGCTGCTGGACGACAGCGTCTACCAGCACCCGGATTGGCAGACCGCCGCCGGCTATGTCATGAGCCCGCCGTTCCGTCCGCGCGGGCATCAGGAGGCCCTGTGGCACGGCCTGCAATCGGGCAACCTGCACACCACCGCGACTGACCACTGCTGCTTCTGCGCCGAGCAAAAAGCCGCCGGGCGTGACGACTTCAGCAAGATCCCCAACGGCACCGCCGGTATCGAAGACCGCATGGCGCTGCTGTGGCACGAAGGCGTCAACACGGGGCGCCTGTCGATGCAGGCGTTCGTTGCGCTGACCTCCACCAACACGGCGAAAATCTTCAACCTCTACCCCCGTAAAGGCGCGATTCGCGTCGGGGCGGATGCCGACCTGGTGCTCTGGGACCCTGAAGGCACGCGAACCATTTCGGCCAAGACCCACCACCAGCAGGTCGACTTCAACATCTTCGAAGGCAAGACCGTGCGCGGCGTGCCGAGCCACACCATCAGCCAGGGCAAGCTGGTCTGGGCCGATGGCGACCTGCGCGCAGAACGGGGTGCCGGGCGCTATGTGGAGCGGCCGGCGTATCCGTCGGTGTTCGAGCAGTTGAGCAAGCGGGCAGCGCTTTCCAAACCAGTGGCTGTGAACCGCTGAACCCGCTATCGGGAGCAAGCCCCCTCCCACAGTGGAACGCATTCCAATGTGGGAGGGGCGGTGCGACGATTCGACTTGCTCCCGATGAGGCCCGAACAATCAACACAAAAACCAATGCCCATCAGAGGCAGCACCTCAATAACCGTGAGGCCAATACCGTGATCCAGACCCTGACCCACCTTCCCCACCCCCGCGATGACGCGGCCCCCCTCGCCAGCCAGTTCAGCGACCTGGCACCGCCGCTCAACGCCCGGCAAGCGCATCTGGAAGCCTCGCGCTGCCTGTACTGTTACGACGCACCGTGCGTGAACGCATGCCCCAGCGAGATCGACATCCCGTCGTTCATCCGCAATATCCACACCGAGAACGTGCAAGGCGCTGCGCAGAAAATCCTCTCGGCCAACATCCTCGGCGGCAGTTGCGCTCGGGTTTGCCCCACGGAGATCCTGTGCCAGCAAGCCTGCGTGCGTAACAACGCCCAAGAATGCGCGCCGGTGCTGATCGGTTTGTTACAACGCTACGCCATCGACAACGCGCACTTCAGCGAACACCCGTTCCAGCGCGCCGCGCCCACCGGTAAGCGCATCGCCGTGGTCGGCGCCGGGCCGGCGGGGTTGGCCTGCGCCCACCGCGCCGCGTTGCACGGCCATGACGTGGTGGTTTTCGAAGCGCAGGAGAAAGCCGGCGGCCTGAATGAATACGGGATCGCCAAGTACAAGCTGGTGGATGATTTTGCTCAGAAAGAACTGGATTTCCTTCTGCAAGTAGGCGGCATCGAAATCCGCCATGGCCAGCGCCTGGGCGACAATCTGACCTTGAGCGAACTGCATCAGCAATTCGATTCGGTGTTCCTCGGCCTCGGCCTGGCGGCCAGCAAACAGCTCGGCTTGGCCCACGAAGACGCCCCCGGCCTGCTCGCCGCCACCGACTACATCCGCGAGCTGCGCCAGGCCGATGACCTCACCCAACTGCCCCTGGCCGACCGCTGCATCGTGCTCGGCGCGGGCAATACCGCCATCGACATGGCCGTGCAAATGGCCCGCCTCGGTGCCCGCGAGGTAAACCTTGTATACCGCCGTGGCCTGGCGGACATGGGCGCGACCCAACACGAACAAGACATTGCCAAGGCCAATCAAGTGCGGCTGCTGACCTGGGCCCAACCCGACGAAGTGTTGCTCGACGACCAGGGCCGCGTACGCGGTATGCGCCTGGCCCGCACCCACCTGGAAAATGGTCGCTTGCTACCGACGGGGGAAACCTTCGAACTGGCCGCCGATGCGATCTTCAAGGCCATCGGCCAAGGCTTTGACAACGACGCACTGCACGACCTGCTGGCCCAGCAACTGCACCGCGTGGGCGAGCGCATCTTTGTCGATGAACAGCTGCGTACCAGTATCCCCGGCGTGTATGCCGGCGGCGATTGCGTCAGCCTTGGCCAGGACCTTACCGTGCAGGCCGTGCAACACGGCAAGCTGGCCGCCGAGGCCATGCACGCCCAACTCATGCTGAATGTGGAGGCTGCGTAATGGCCGATCTCTCGATTGTATTCGCCGGTATCAAAGCCCCCAATCCGTTCTGGCTGGCCTCCGCGCCGCCCACCGACAAAGCCTACAACGTGGTCCGTGCGTTCGAAGCCGGCTGGGGTGGCGTGGTGTGGAAAACCCTGGGCGAAGACCCGGCGGCGGTGAACGTGTCGTCACGCTACTCGGCGCATTTCGGGGCGAATCGTGAAGTGCTGGGCATCAACAATATCGAACTGATCACCGACCGCTCACTGGAGATCAACCTGCGGGAAATCACCCAGGTGAAAAAGGACTGGCCTGACCGTGCACTGATCGTATCGCTGATGGTGCCATGTGTTGAGGAGTCCTGGAAAAACATCCTGCCTCTGGTGGAGGCGACCGGCTGCGACGGCATCGAGTTGAATTTCGGCTGCCCCCACGGGATGCCCGAACGTGGCATGGGCGCAGCGGTCGGCCAGGTGCCGGAGTATGTGGAACAGGTGACACGCTGGTGCAAGACATATTGCTCGCTGCCGGTGATCGTCAAGCTCACGCCCAACATCACCGACATCCGCGTGGCGGCGCGGGCAGCGTATCGCGGCGGCGCGGACGCGGTGTCGTTGATCAACACCATCAATTCCATCACCAGCGTGGATTTGGAGCGCATGGTCGCCCTGCCGGTGGTCGGCACCCAGAGTACCCACGGCGGTTACTGCGGTTCGGCGGTCAAGCCGATCGCCCTGAACATGGTCGCCGAAATCGCCCGTGACCCGCAGACCCAGGGCTTGCCGATCTGCGGCATCGGCGGTATCGGCAACTGGCGCGATGCAGCGGAATTCGTCGCCCTGGGCTGTGGCGCAGTGCAGGTGTGCACGGCGGCGATGCTGCATGGCTTCAGGATTGTGGACGAGATGAAGGACGGCCTGTCGCGGTGGATGGACAGCCAGGGTTACACCAGCCTGCAGGACTTTTCCGGGCGGGCCGTGGGTAACACCACGGATTGGAAGTACCTGGATATCAACTACCAGGTGATCGCCAGGATCGATCAGGCGGCATGTATCGGTTGTGGGCGTTGCCACATTGCCTGTGAGGACACTTCACACCAGGCAATCGCCAGTTTGAAACAGGCGGACGGCACGCATAAGTATGAAGTGATTGATGATGAGTGCGTGGGCTGCAACTTGTGCCAGATCACCTGCCCGGTGGCGGACTGCATCGAGATGGTGCCGATGGACACCGGCAAGCCATTTTTGAATTGGACGCAGGATCCGCGTAATCCGTATCGGGAAGCTGTGTAGCCTTTAGACCGCTATCGCAGGCAAGCCAGCTCCCACAGTTGACCGCATTTTGTCTGAAGGAATGCAGTCGAATGTGGGAGCTGGCTTGCCTGCGATGGGCATGGGTATCTACACAACTTCTGGTATGGCGCTGTCCCTGTGGGAGGGGCGGTGCGACGATTCGACTTGCTCCCGATGGCGGCCTTAGGGCCGACCAGGATGCCGGATCAAAC
>NZ_SPKN01000046.1:7732-50694 GCF_023127765.1 Pseudomonas sp. W15Feb34 | reverse complement strand
TTGCCCCACCACTCGGCACCTCGCCCAGGCTCGGTGTGCCCGTAATCCGCCATGGACTTGGGGGGGGCGCCGCCACGCGCCATCCATGGCGCGGGGCGGCTAAACCGGCATCCCTGCCGGTTTACCCCCCAAATCCCTGTCGAATTCCGGCCAGCGTGGTTTAACGGGGCGCCTAAGATCAAAAGCAGATCAAGAGCGGCTCGCTTCGCATCGTGGTTACTGGTGACTGCTACGAAGTTGTGTAGATACCCATGCTGCGATGGGGCCCTCAGCCTCACCACAAGGCTCAAGGCTCCAATCCGATCCCCCGCAAGATCACACTGGTCACCGTCTGAATCGCCTTTTCGAACTGCATATCCGACAACGGCTGGTGATCATTCAAAATCTTCACCTGGTGATCAAAGTCGGCATAGTGCTGGGTCGAGGCCCAGATCATGTAGAGCAGGCTCGACGGTTCCACCGGCAGGATGCGTTTGTCTTGCACCCACTGGCGAATCTTCGCTTCCTTCATCTTGGCCCAGTCGTACAGGCTTTCATCCAGGGCCTCACCGAGCGTGGGCGCACCGTGGATGATTTCATTGGCCCAGACCTTGGAGCCATACGGCCGCGTACGCGAGCGCTGCATCTTGGCGCGGATGTAGCTGCTGAGCACCACCCGCGGATCATCGAAGGTTTCGAAGCTCAGGGCATCCTGCTTCCACAGCTCCAGCAGGTCGAACAGCACCGCGCTGTACAGCTCGCTCTTGGTGGTGAAGTAATAATGCAGGTTGGAACGCGGCAGTTGCACCTCTTCGGCGATGTCGGCCATGGCGGTGCTGCCGTAGCCTTTTTCAGCGAAGACTTTTTCCGCCGCCAGCAGGATTTTCTCGACGTTGACCCGACGGATTCCGATCTTGTGATTGCCCATAAGGGCTCCCTGACAACAACACGGGTTAAAGACTACCACCAGCTCTAGATCGGGGCGACAGGCCAAGCCGAAACTTCGTACACTGCCCGCTCCTACCCATTGATTGGTATTGAACAATGTTGATCAAGAAAGCCCTGACCACCCTCGCCCTGCTCACCTCCCTGCTGGGCGCCTCGGCGGCATTTGCCCATGCCCACCTCAAGAGCGCAGAACCTGCGGCCAACAGCAGCGTCGCCGCGCCGAAAGACCTGCGCCTGACCTTCACCGAAGGCGTCGAAGCCACCTTCACCAAGGTCTCCCTGAGCAAGGACGGCACTGAAATCGCCATCAAGGGCCTGGAAACCCCGGACGCGGACAAGAAAGTCCTGGTCGTGACCCCTGCCGCCCCGCTCGCGAGCGGCAATTACAAAGTGGTGTGGAATGCAGTGTCGGTCGACACCCACAAGAGCAGCGGTAAATACAGCTTCAAGGTCGGCCAGTAACCCATGGCAACCCTGCTGGTGCTGTGCCGTTTCCTGCATTTTATGGTCGTGCTGCTGATGTTCGGGGCTTGCGTGCTCCGGCCCTGGCTGCTCGGCGCCCAGGTACAGCCGACTCTGGACCGGCAACTGCTATGCATTACCCGTGGCCTGGCCTGGCTGGGGCTTGGCTCCGGCGTGGCGTGGCTACTGCTGATCACCGCCAGCATGGCCGGCAGTTGGGACGCGGCGCTGCAACCGGCCACCGTGCAATTGGTGCTGGGCAAGACCTTTTTCGGCCAGGTATGGACCTGGCATCTGCTGCTGAATGTTCTGCTGGTAATCGTGCTGATCAAACCCTGGCCAGCCTTGCGTTTGCCATTGATCACCCTGCTGCTGGCGACCCTCGCGCCGGTGGGCCATGGCGCCATGCTCGACGGGCTGAGTGGGCAATTGCTGATCCTCAACCAAGTGGTGCATCTGCTGTGCGTGGGGGCCTGGCTGGGTGGGTTGCTGGTGCTGGTGCTGATCCTCAGGCACGCGCAAGAGCACCGGCTGGAGCCGATTTTGCGGCGCTTCAGCGGCGTGGGTTACGGCCTCGTCGCCGGCTTGCTGGTAACCGGTTTGATCAATGTGCGCGTGCTCACCGGGCAACTGTGGCCCACGCCACTGTTCAATGGGTTTGCCTTGATCCTGCTGATCAAGGTGGGGTTGGTGGCGGGGATGTTGGGGTTGGCGCTGCTGAACCGGTTGCGTATCGAACGCTGCGAACAGCGCTTGGGCAGTTTGAAAGCCAGCGTGATGACGGAATGGCTGCTGGGGGTCTGCGCAGTAGCCGCCGTTTCACTCCTTGGCACCCTGCCTCCGATGGTTTTAGCGGTATAAAAAACCAGGTTTAACTCAATCAAATGTGGGAGGGGGCTTGCTCCCGATAGCGGTGTATCAGTCAGATCATCTGTGACTGACACACTGCTATCGGGAGCAAGCCCCCTCCCACATTGACCCTGCCCGCTTTAGATCAGGTCATACACAGTCATCGTATAACTTCTGCTTGACACACCCCGAAAACCCCGCAAATATCCCGCCCAATGTTGTACGACGACGTATAACAAATAATAAAAACAACAAAAGAAAGGGAGCCTCACTGTGAGTCAATTCGCCCGCAATTGCTCTGCACGCCTGGGCCTTATCAGCCTCGCTAGCCTGGCCGTCACCCTGCCCCTGTGCGTTCAAGCCGAAGGTTTTATCGACGACGCCAAGGCCACGCTCAACCTGCGCAACGCCTACTTCAACCGCAACTTCACCAACCCCGGCAACCCTCAGGGCAAGGCCGAAGAGTGGACGCAAAACTTCATTCTCGACGCCAAATCCGGCTTTACCCAAGGCACTGTCGGGTTCGGGATTGATGTATTGGGCCTGTATTCGCAAAAGCTCGATGGCGGCAAAGGCACTGCCGGTACTCAACTGCTGCCGGTGCATGACGATGGCCGCCCTGCCGACAATTTCGGACGCCTTGGGGTCGCGCTGAAAACCAGGCTGTCCAAGACCGAGCTCAAACTTGGCGAGTGGATGCCAGTGCTGCCGATCCTGCGTTCCGATGATGGCCGCTCTCTGCCCCAGACCTTTCGCGGCGGCCAGGTCACGTCCAATGAGATCGCCGGTCTGAGCCTCTACGGCGGCCAGTTTCGCGGCAACAGCCCACGCAACGACGCGAGCATGGAAGACATGTTCATGAACGGCAAAGCTGCGTTCACCTCGGACCGCTTCAACTTCGGCGGGGGCGAATATACCTTCAACGACAAGCGCACCCAGGTCGGCCTGTGGTACGCCGAACTCACTGATATCTACCAGCAACAGTATCTGAACCTCACCCACAGCCAGCCGGTGGGCGACTGGACCCTGGGCGCCAACCTTGGCTTCTTCAACGGCAAGGAAGACGGCAGCGCCTTGGCCGGCGACCTCGACAACAAGACCGTGTTCGCCCTGCTCTCGGCCAAATACAACGGCCACACCTTCTACGTCGGCCTGCAAAAACTCACCGGAGACAGTGTATGGATGCGTATCAACGGCACCAGCGGCGGCACGCTGGCCAACGACAGCTATAACTCCAGCTATGACAATGCCAGGGAAAAATCCTGGCAGGTGCGCCATGACTTCAACTTTGTCGTACTCGGCGTGCCAGGGCTGACCCTGATGAACCGCTACATCAGCGGCAGTAACGTACACACCGCAGCGATCACCGATGGCAAGGAATGGGGGCGTGAGTCGGAACTGGCGTATACGGTGCAAAGTGGTGCACTGAAAAACCTCAATGTGAAGTGGCGCAATTCAACAATGCGGCGCGACTTCAGCAATAACGAGTTCGATGAGAACCGGATTTTCATCAGCTATCCGATTTCGTTGTTGTAAGTTCCAGGGTCGAACTCGATCTCAAAGGTGCCACACATCCATGTGGAAGCTGGCTTGCCAGCTCCCACCTTTGATCTCATGCGCCTGGAAGGACGTTGACAACACCAAGAATCCCTAACACTATTTCCATATAGTCATACGACAACCTACAACAAAAATCTGGAACGCCCATGACCACCACAACCCCTGCTCCGTTTAACCGCCTGCTGCTCACCGGCGCCGCCGGTGGCCTCGGTAAAGTTTTGCGCGAACGTATGCGCCCTTACGCCAAGGTCCTGCGCCTGTCGGATATCGCCGACATGGCTCCCGCCATCGATGCCCGCGAAGAAGTGCAAACCTGCGACCTGTCCGACAAGCAAGCCGTGCACCAATTGGTAGAAGGCGTCGACGCCATCCTGCATTTTGGTGGCGTATCGGTAGAGCGCTCGTTCGAAGAAGTGCTCGGCGCCAATATCAGCGGCATCTTCCATATCTACGAGGCCGCACGTCGCCATGGCGTAAAGCGTGTGATCTTCGCCAGCTCCAACCATGTGATCGGTTTCTATAAACAGGGTGAACAACTCGACGCCCACTCCCCACGCCGCCCGGACAGCTACTACGGCCTGTCCAAGTCCTACGGCGAAGACATGGCCAGTTTCTACTTTGACCGTTATGGCATCCAGACGGTGAGCATCCGCATCGGCTCCTCGTTCCCGCAGCCGCAGAACCGCCGGATGATGCACACGTGGCTGAGCTTCGACGACCTGACCCAACTACTCGAACGCGCGCTGTACACGCCCGATGTAGGCCATACCGTGGTCTACGGTATGTCGGCCAACCTCGACACTTGGTGGGACAACCGCTACGCCGCACACCTGGGCTTTGCGCCCAAGGACAGCTCCGAAGTGTTCCGCGTCCAGGTCGAGGCCCAGCCGCCGGTCGCAGATGATGACCCGGCAAGGATTTATCAGGGCGGCGCGTTCTGCGCGGCAGGCCCGTTCGGTGACTGAGTGCACAGCAACCCAAAGGAATGAGTGGCCATGACTGCAGAATTGATTGTCGATGCCCGCAACGCCGTGGGGGAATGCCCGATATGGGTGCCTGAAGAAAACGCCCTCTATTGGGTGGACATCCCCAACGGTGGCTTGCACCGTTGGGACGCCTCTGCCGGGCACCTGCGTGCCTGGAAGGCCCCGCAGATGCTAGCCTGCATCGCCCGTACCCAAGCGGGCAACTGGGTGGCAGGCATGGAAACCGGCTTCTTTGAACTGACCCCGCACAACGACGGCAGCCTCGACACTACGCTCTTGGCCGGTGTCGAACATCCGCGCCCGGACATGCGCTTGAACGACGGCCGCTGTGATCGCCAAGGCCGCTTCTGGGCCGGCAGCATGGTGCTGAACATGGGGTTGAACGCCGCTGAGGGCAGCCTTTATCGCTATGCGTCTGGCACGGCGCCCCATGCGCAGCTCGATGGTTTCATCACCCTCAACGGTCTGGCCTTCAGCCCCGATGGCCGCACAATGTATGCCTCTGATTCACACCCGCTAGTGCAGCAGATCTGGGCATTCGACTACGACATCGACACCGGTGCGCCGTCCAACCGCCGGGTGTTTGTGGACATGCATGACTTTCTCGGCAGGCCCGATGGTGCAGCTGTCGACGCGGATGGCTGCTACTGGATCTGCGCCAACGATGCCGGCCTGGTCCACCGTTTCACCCCCGACGGTCGCCTCGACCAGTCCCTCACCGTACCGGTAAAAAAACCCACCATGTGCGCCTTCGGCGGCAGTCGCCTGGACACCCTGTACGTCACCTCCATTCGTGACGATCAGCGTGACAGTTCGCTGTCCGGCGGCGTGTTTGCCCTCAACCCCGGCGTCAAGGGATTGCCCGAACCCCAGTTCATCCTCTAGCTGCATCGCTGTGCCTTGAATACAACAATAACAAGACAGGAATCACCGCCCATGGACTTCAAACGCACCTTGCTCGCTGCCACACTCGTGGCCCTCAGCAGCGCCGCCCACGCGCTGGAAATCAAGTTTGCCGATATCCACCCCGCTGGCTACCCCACCGTGGTCGCCGAAGAAAACATGGGCAAGGCCCTGACCCAGCAAAGCAAGGGCGAATTGACCTTCAAGTACTTCCCGGGCGGTGTGCTCGGCTCCGAGAAGGAAGTCGTCGAACAGGCCCAGGTCGGCGCCGTGCAAATGACCCGCGTCAGCCTTGGCATCGTCGGCCCGGTGGTGCCGGACGTGAATGTGTTCAACCTGCCGTTCGTGTTCCGCGACCAGGCGCATATGCGCAAAGTGATTGACGGCGAAATCGGCGATGAGATCCTCGCCAAGATCACCGATTCCGAGTTCGGCCTGGTCGCCCTCGCCTGGATGGACGGCGGCACGCGCAACCTCTACACCAAGAAACCAGTGCGCAAGATCGAAGACCTCAAGGGCATGAAGATTCGCGTGCAAGGCAACCCGATTTTCATCGAAGCCTTCAATGCAATGGGCGCCAACGGTATCGCCATGGACACCGGCGAGATCTTCAGCGCCTTGCAGACCGGGGTGATCGACGGCGCAGAAAACAACCCGCCGACGCTTCTGGAACACAACCACTTCCAGAACGCCAAGTACTACACCCTCACCGAACACCTGATCCTGCCCGAGCCCATCGTGATGTCGAAAATCACCTGGAACAAGCTCACCGCCGCACAGCAGGACATGGTCAAGGAAGCCGCCAAGGCCGCCCAGGCTGACGAGCGTGTGTTGTGGGATGCCAAGTCGGCCAGCAGTGAAGAGAAACTCAAAAAGGCCGGGGTCGAGTTCATCACCGTCGACAAAAAGCCCTTCTATGACGCCACCGCGCAGGTTCGCGCGAAGTACGGTGCGCCTTACGCCGACATCATCAAGCGTATCGACGCCGTTCAGTAACGCCCTCCTCCCTGACAAGGCCCGGCGCGGTCGGTATCGACGCGCCCGGTCACGGTGAACGCCATGAAGAATCTACTGCTGCGCATCAACGACCGTATCTACATGACCTGCATCTGGGTCGCCGGCCTCTCGGTCCTGGGGGTCGCGCTGATCATTCCCTGGGGCATCTTCGCCCGCTATATTCTCGGCACCGGCTCCAGTTGGCCGGAACCCTCTGCGATCCTGCTGATGCTGGTGTTCACCTTTATCGGCGCGGCTGCCAGCTACCGCGCCGGGGCGCATATGTCGGTGGCGATGATCACTGATCGCCTGCCTGATGCTCAGCGCCGCGTTGTCGGCATCGTCTCGCAACTGTTGATGGCGACCATCTGCCTGTTCATGACCATTTGGGGCGCCAAGCTGTGCCTGTCCACCTGGAACCAGTTCATGAGCGCCATCCCTACCCTGCGTGTGGGTATCACCTATATGCCGATCCCGATTGGCGGCTTGCTGACCCTGATATTCGTGCTGGAAAAACTTCTACTGGGCGACCAGAGCCACCGGCGCGTAGTGCGTTTCGACCTGGTTGAAGAAAGCGAAGGGGCTGCCTGATATGGACGCATTGATTCTGCTGGGCAGCTTTATCGCCTTGATCCTGATCGGTATGCCGGTGGCCTACGCCCTGGGCTTGTCGGCGCTGATCGGCGCGTGGTGGATCGACATTCCGTTCCAGGCCCTGATGATCCAGGTGGCGGGCGGGGTGAACAAGTTTTCACTGATGGCGATTCCATTCTTCGTATTGGCCGGAGCGATCATGGCCGAGGGCGGCATGTCGCGGCGGCTGGTGGCGTTTGCCGGGGTGCTGGTGGGCTTTGTGCGCGGCGGGCTGTCGCTGGTCAACATCATGGCGTCGACGTTTTTCGGTGCGATCTCAGGCTCGTCGGTGGCCGATACCGCGTCGGTCGGTTCGGTGCTGATCCCGGAGATGGAACGCCGTGGCTACCCACGGGAGTTCGCCACGGCGGTGACCGTGAGTGGCTCGGTACAAGCGCTGCTGACCCCGCCCAGCCACAACTCGGTGCTCTACTCCCTGGCCGCCGGCGGCACGGTATCAATCGCCTCGCTGTTCATGGCCGGCGTGGTGCCGGGCCTTTTAATGAGCGCGTGCCTGATGGTGCTGTGCCTGATCTTCGCGAAAAAGCGCAACTACCCCAAGGGCGAAGTCATCCCCTTGAAGCAGGCCTTGAAGATCGCCGCTGATGCACTCTGGGGCCTGATGGCCATGGTGATCATTCTCGGCGGCATCTTGTCGGGCATCTTCACCGCCACCGAGTCGGCGGCCATCGCGGTGCTGTGGGCGTTTTTCGTGACCATGTTCATCTACCGCGACTACAAATGGCGCGAGCTGCCCAAGCTGATGCATCGCACGGTACGCACCATTTCCATCGTGATGATCCTCATCGCCTTCGCCGCCAGCTTCGGCTACATCATGACCCTGATGCAGATCCCGGCGAAGATCACCACGCTGTTCCTGACCCTGTCGGACAACCGCTACGTGATCCTGATGTGCATCAACGTCATGCTGCTGTTGCTCGGCACGGTGATGGACATGGCACCGCTGATCCTGATCCTTACGCCGATCCTGTTGCCGGTGATCCTCGGTATCGGCGTCGACCCGGTGCACTTTGGCATGATCATGCTGGTCAACCTCGGCATCGGCTTGATCACGCCTCCGGTGGGCGCGGTGTTGTTCGTCGGCGCGGCGGTGGGCAAGGTAAGCATCGAGAAAACCGTGAAGGCGCTGCTGCCGTTTTATGCGGTGCTGTTTCTGGTGCTGATCGCCGTGACCTACATTCCGGCGCTGTCGTTGTGGTTGCCGAGCGTGGTGCTGTAAACCCAATCGTCAGAATACAGGTGAGCAAATGTGAGAGGGGGGTTGCTCACCTGACGGCCTCACAATCGACAGGCGCCTACGTGACACACCTTGGTCAAATGTGGGAGGGGGCTTGCTCCCGATGGCGGCCTCCGGGCCGACCAGGGTGCTGGATCAGACCGAGTACATATCCGGTGTTTGGGTAACGGCCGCTATTGGTTCCGCTTTTACAGCGGGTCACTTTTGGAAAAGAGCCCCAAAAGTAACCAAAAAGGCTCTTGCCCCACCACTCGGCACCTCGCCTAGGCTCGGTGTGCCCGTAATCCGCCAGGGATTTGGGGGGTCGCCGCCACGCGCCATCCATGGCGCGGGGCGGCTAAACCGGCATCCCTGCCGGTTTACCCCCCAAATCCCTGTCGAATTCCGGCCAGCGTGGTTTAACGGGGCGCCTGAGATCAAAAGCAGATCAAGATCAAGATCAAGAGCGGCTCGCTGCGCATCGTGGTTACTGTTGGCGAATGCAAAGTTGTGTAGATACCTGTGCTAATCGGGAGCAAGCCCCCTCCCACATTTTGCTCTGCACTGTGTCAGGGTCAGGGTGGGCTGTTTTTCAGGCGCCCTGCCGTATCGATACTCACCACCACCGACAACCCAGGTCGCAACCGCTCGCTCTCGGCCTGGTCCGGGTCCACGGTAATCCTCACTGGCACGCGCTGGGCGATCTTGACGAAGTTGCCGGTGGCGTTATCCGCCTGCAACAGGCTGAACTCCGAGCCGGTTGCCGGCGAGATATGCTGCACCGTGCCATGGAATTTGCGATGGTTCAGCGCGTCAACGGTGAAGGTTACCGGCTGGCCGACCTGCACATTGTCCATCTGGGTTTCCTTCATGTTGGCGATCACCCACAGCTGCTTGGGCACCAGGGCCATCAATTGCGCGCCGGAGTTAACGTAGGCACCCAGGCGCACGCCGATCTGCCCCAACTGACCATCGCGTGGCGCGGTGATGCGGGTGTTGGACAAATCGATCCGCGCCAGTTCCACCGCCGCCTCGGCACTGGCGACTGCCGCTTCCAGGGAGCCGCGATTGACGATCACTGTTTGCAGGTCTTGCCGGGCAATTTCCAGGCTGGCCTGGGCCTGGGCTACGGCGGCAATGGTCTGGGCATTGGCGGCGCGGGTCACGTCCAGCTCGCGCTTGGACACCGAGCCATCGCTGATCAATTCTTCGTTGCGACGCAAGTCGGCGGTACTTTTGCGCGCCTGGGCCTGGCTGTCGACCAGCGCGGCCTGGCGCAGCTTGATGGTCGCTTCCGCGCTGTTGCGTTGCTGCACCACATTGGCCAGCGACGCTTTCTGCACCGCCAGTTGCGCCAGGGCCTGGTCCAGGCGCTGTTTGTAGATGCGGTCATCCAGGCGTACCAGCAGGTCCCCCGCTTTTACATACTGGAAATCCTGCACCGGTACTTCGAACACATAGCCGCCAAGTTGCGGGCCGATAATCGTCACCTGCCCGCGCACCAGAGCGTTTTCGGTGGTTTCCACCGCACTGCTGAACGGCGGCAATTGCCAGGCGTACAGCACGATCAGCACACCAATGATGGCGATGGCGGCAAAACCCAGGGACGAGATGATGCGCACGCGCAAAGGTCGCAATTGGGTGGGCACGGCGCCCGGTGGCGTGCTGCCTTCCGGTGTGGCAGCGATGGCGGTTGTGGTGGTGGTTGAAGGTTCGGTCATGAAGTCGCGCCGCTGGGTTGAACAGGAGGGATTGCCTTGGTGGTGCTCATCAACCATAGGCTGCGGGTGAAGATCCACAGCATGGTCAGGATCGCAATAATCGCGATCAGCATGAACACATCGTTGTAAGCCATTACATTCGCTTCACGGGTGGCCGCCGTGGCCAGGCTGCGGATGCCCATCAGGTTGCGCAGTTCCGGGTCGGCGACGATGCCACCGTAGGCCGACCCGCCGCTCTGCACTCGCGCAGCTACACGGGGGTCGATCAAGGTCAGGTGCTCGACGATCATGCTTGAGTGATACTTCTCGCGCACGGTCTGGAAGGTGCCCAGCAACGCCGCGCCGATCAGGCCGCCGAGGTTCTGGCAAATCCCGAACATCACCGAGAAGCTCACCAGGTTACGCGGGTTGGTCAGCACGTTTTTCGTGCCCAGCACCATGGTCGGCCCGAGGAAGAACGTGCCGCCAAAGCCTAGCAGGAACTGGCTGATGTAGAGGTTTTGCGGGCGCGTCAGGTTGCTGGAAAAACTGTCCATCACCGAACCTGTCGCCATCAGTGCCAGGGAAATCACCAATGGCATCAACAGGTGCGCCGGGTTGATCGTCAACGCGCTGACCACCAGCCCGGCAATCGCCCCGGCCAGCATCACCACATATAAGGTATGCATTTGCTGGTAGCTCATGTTCAGCATTTGCATGAACCCCACCGCACCGGTGGATTGCTCGGACAGCACCATGCGAATCAGCACTACCGCCAAGGCCAGGCGAATCATCACGCCGCTGCCCAGCCAGCGCGTCATCAGCATCGGGTTGCTGCGGTTATGCTCGATGGCCAGCCCCGCCATGATCAGTACCAGCGAGCAGGCCGAGGCCACACCGATCCACGGCGCTTCCAGCCACCAGTCGATACGCCCCAGGGACAGCACCGCACACAGTAAAGCAACGCCAGTGGCAAGGATGGCGAAGGTGAGGAAGTCGAGTTTTTCAAAGGTCTTGAAGCGGTCACCGGGCGGCAGCTTGAGCAGGAACACGCAGCCCAGGCAGATCAGCGCCAGGCCCAGTTCAAACAGGTACAACCCGCGCCATTCGGCGATCTGCAGCAAGTCTTCGGAAAACAGCCGCGCCAGGGGCAGCGCCAATTGCGCGGTGCCCAGCCCCAGCACCAGAGCTTTCAAGCGCCACTTGGCCGGGAACGCCTGGATCATGTAGTACAAACCCAACGAACTCAGCGCCGCGCCGACCATGCCGTGAGCCGCCCTCACCGCAATGGCCGAGTTGAGGTCGTTGACAAACAAGTGGCCGAAAGTCACCAGCGCATACAACACCAGGAACACTTCGGTAAACGCACGCAGGCCGAACTGCTGACGAAACTTCACCAGCAGCAGGTTCATGCACACGTTGGTCATGACATACGCGGCGGGCAGCCAGGCCATTTCCGCGGTGGTCGCGCCCAGTGCGCCTTGCAGGTATTGCAGGTTGGCGATAACCAGGGCATTGCCCAGGCCACCGGTGATTGCTACCAGCACGCCTACCAGCGCAAACAGCCAGCGCTTGTGGGTGGGGTGCAGCGGCGTCGACGGCGAGCCGGGCAGGCTCGGCCGCTCGTGGGGCTGCCAGGTGTGGGGGGTGTATTTATCCATTCGGTGACCTTGGTGAGCCGACGTGCAAGGTCGGTGAAGCGCTTACTCAGGTAGTAGTAAACCTGAGCAGCGCTCATCTTTCCATGGCGAACGCACAATTGATTTTCAAACGGCCGAGAAGCTCACCTCAGCGATCAGGGTCCGGCTTGATCGCTATCTCAGGCACAGGGTTATAGAACGGCCCATAGTCGAGCAGCAATTCATCACCTTTCTTGATGTCTTTGAGCGCCACATAGAACGTCAGGTTTTTCCCGACCGCCACGGAAACGACATTGTTCGACTTCCACACTGGCCCATTGCGCAGCTGCGAGGTATTGATCAGGCTCAGAGTGTTACCCGTGTGCAGCCCACTCACCGTACGCACACCCGAACGTGTACCGAACAGGTAAGTCAGTACAGCCCGGGAGCCTTGCTTACGTTGCTCCTTGAACAACGACGCCTCGTCTGCATGGTACTTGCCGGCATACGGGCCAAGCACTTCAAATTGGGGGATATCGCGCCGCGCCCACACCGATGCGCCGCGCGCCGGCCCACCATCATCCAGCGGCGTGACCACTTCCAGGACTTCATCAAACCGGGACTGGTGCTGGCATTCGGTCCGCAGCCAGTCTTTGATCGACGCCTTGATCCGGGCTGAAACGCGTGCCTTGGTTGCGCTATCCAGACCGTCAAGCACACCATTCCAGTGGGCGATACGGATGTCCTCGATAGGGCCTTCAAGTGATTGGGTCAAGCTGAGCCTGGGGTTCGTCGGGTCCTGCAGAATCGGCAGAGTATTGTCGATCTGATGACGAGGTAGTACAGGGGAAACGTCGGGTTCAACCTTGATAACGACGATGTCCGAAGACGAACCTGGGATCTGTTCGCTGTGTGGCGTGTCGGTGGGAGTGTTCAGATCCGAAGATTTCGACGGCGGCGGATCCAGAGGGTCTTGCGCAGGCCGTTTTCGTGTTGCACTCGCAGCCGGTTGCTCGGGCACGGGGAGCTGCGGGATATCTTGCTCTGCCCGATTGAGGCGTTGCACGGTCGCCGCTTTTAAAGAGCCATCGGCGTTAACGGACTGATGCCAAGTGTTTGGGTTGAGCCCATGTTGGCTCAAAAACTGCGACTGCGTGACTGACCTGTTCGATTGAGCGAAGAGCGCCCGCCACTGGCGTAGATGGTCATCAGTAAGCACGGTATAGGTGAGACCGGCCGCCCTGTTCAACAACGCTTCACCGGGTGGCCCGAGACCACCATCTTGCCGCACACCATTTTTGAACGTGCTCGGATTAAGGTGATGATGGCCGGCAAATCCGTTCATGGTCATTGCGTCACGCGCCTGCTGCGTCTTGCTTTGCCAATCACGTATATGCGTTTCGGTCAGTGTATTGAAGGGTGTATTGGCCGCGCGGTCGCGCACAATCTTGCCGGTATCACTCAACTGGCCGTCAGGCTGCACATAGTAGGCAAAGGTTTTCGGCGAGAGGTTCCTCTGTTGGGCAAAGTCTTCACGGGTAATGCTTCGCGGTTGCGCGGGCGACAACGCCTCCCACTCGCGTAGATGCTCAGCAGTGATTATCTGTTTGCGTGCCGAAGTCTGGAAGGTGGGGGTAAGTGCGGTGTTTTGCTCGGCCTGATTGAGACGTCGCACGGCCGCCTCTTTCAAGGAACCATCCTTTTTAACGAAGCGACTCCAACTGCCTGGGCTGAGCTTGTGCTGGCTTATGAACTGCGCTTGCGTCACTGAGTTGTTCGGTTGCGTGAAGAGCGTGCGCCACCGATGTAAATGCTCGTCGGTAATTACCTCATAGACAGTACCGGCAGCCCTGCCCAATAGCTCTTCACCCTCTGGCCCAAGGCTGCCATCGACCCGCACATAATTTTTGAGCGTATGCGAATTCAGGTGATGATGAACGGCAAAACCGTCTATGGTCATGGCGCCACGCTCATGCTGAGTCATGCTTCGCCAACTCTGGATATGCGCTTCGTTCACCTTGTTGAACGGCGTGTTGGCGGGGCGGTTACGCACGATCAAGCCGGTTTCGCTCAGTCGACCGTCAGCTTTCACACAGTACTCAAACGTTTTCCAGGGCAGTTGGTGCTGGCGGGCAAAGCCCTTGGGGGTAAGCCTTATTTGCTCCTGGCGCGGCAATGCTTCCCACGCCTGCAAATGTTCAGCGGTGATTTGCTTTGCACCACCGGTTGCCCCCAGGCGGTGCCATTGGTCACCCTGTATATGCTGGACCAACAACTCGGTCTGCCGGTTGTTGTGATAAACCCGGGCCTGCACAACGCCGTCCTCCGTGCGCGACACCTGGCGGACTTCGTACACCGCCGCCTTACCGTGGCTGTCGATATGACGTATATGAGACAGGTGCCCATCGGCGGCCACATACACGCCCTGGCCATTACGTGAAAGGCCAGCAATACGCGACTCAGGCACGTTGAACTGACCAAACCATTCATGGCTCAGTTCGCTCACTTCTTCGAGGTGCGGAGCGCCCACCTTACCGGCGACAGCCTGGGTTGCGACCACGAACTCTTCGAGCGGGCTGCCATAGGGTCGCATCGCGTCGGCATCAAAAGCATACCAATGGCCGTTCTTGAGCACGGCGGCTCCCTCCACCGTCTGTTCGGCCACCTTCACCACGCCTGTCGCCGCTGCGTCATACTGCTTGCTGATCGCCTTCAATACGTCGTAACTGCCGGTGGCACCTCTGAGTTTATTGACGGTTTTGGACAGTACATACAAGCCGCCGCTGCCCACTAGCCTTGCCAAATCCCCCAAACCACCCACCGGATTGAGCAAGTCAATCGTGGCGACGCCAATGACTTTGGCAGCCTTTAGCACCTTTGCACCGCTGGAGAGAACAGCGCTGCCGATCTTGAGCAGTTTTCCAGCCGTGGCGGCCCCCGCAGTAACAAAGCCGAAGATGTCCAGCATGAGATCAAATGCTGCCTCACCATATTTACCATTCTGAATATTGACGATGGCCGATCTGAAGGGGATCAGGTTCAACAAAAAATCGTTCAACGGCTTGGGGCTGTAATACTCGTCGAGGGGTGTCTGCCCGCGCGCCTGTTCTTTTATAGCGGGATCATCGAGATCAAGGTGTTGGACAAAGGCGTCGGCAATCGAACGGGATCGAGCGCTGGTGAAACTATTCACAAGTGCGTCACTCAACGGGCGTTCACGACCCAGATCATCTGCGTTATGACGGGGCGTGAACGCTTTGGTCGTAGAAACATTTTTGCCTGCCCTGGACTCCTGAACCTGCGCTGCGTACACGCTCGCCCTTTCAATCGAGCCTTTATTGAAGTCGATGACGTAGGCTTTTGTTGTGCCATGCCATTCAGTTTTGACCAACAGTCCAGGTTTATTTTGAGCCTGCGTATTATTGAAATGACCATCCATGACGTATGAGCCTTCTTGGAAAAAGCTGATTTTTCCAAACTCCAAGTTCCTCCTATCCGCAGATGGTAGCTGCGAGATCAGGTGCCTGACGGTTGTATTGATCGCAGCCTTTTTTGCTTGGATGGCGCTGGTGAACTGCTGTTCGAAAGCCTCCCGAACGCCGAACGTAGGATTATTGTTCAGCGCCTCTACGGGGATGCGGGAGTCGCTCGACTTCAGCGGCCTCGGATTCGGCAAGTCCATCTTGGCGTAGTCCAAGAGTGAGTGAGTGCCGCTTATCCCGTTTTGCCCGTGCTCCACGCGAGACGCATCTGTGCTGAGTGCTTTGACTTCAAACAGCGCGCCCAAGTCTCCAAACCGTTCCTGCAACTTGATCTGTGCGATTTCTGTTCGCGTCGGTATTGCCTTGTCCAGTATTTTTGAAGCAGACATCCGCTCATCAAGCTGTTGGTTGAACTCGGTTCTGACGGTTTCAAGTTGTGCGGCGGTGTAGGTGTCAGCGTTTCTTTTGGGGATGATTTCATTCGCAACGCCCCAATCGAGTAACGCGGCAGTCTGGGCATGCTGAGTGGCCACAGGGTCAACCCGTCGGGCGTTTTCAGCCTCGCTCATGACCTGCGCAAACGTCATGCCGGGAACTTTGCCCGGTGCCTGCGCTTCGCTCGTCATGGCGGCAATCGTCAGGTTGGCCCAGGCCTGGCTGCCGACTTTCACCGTCGGGGGAATGTCTTTGATCAGAAACTGCGGAGCCGACTTGGCCAGCAACAGGTACGCACCGACTTTTGCCAGCGCAACGCTGGTTTTGCCGGTGCGACTTAAGTGTTCGGCCAAGCCTTCCACGACTGCCGATGGGGGGTGGCCCCAATAATGGTCACTGGCCAGGTCGAACCCAGCTATTTTGTTGCGCGCCGGGGCGCTGATCGACTCATGATCCATCTGCAACGCGATGCCTGCCAGCAGGTAATCCGTCACGCTGCTCGCGCTGTCAATGCCCTGCATTCTTTGTTGCAGCGCTTTGCCCATCCGTTGTCCCTGGGGGGAACGGATCAGCGCTTCGAGCATCTTGGCAGGGTCGTCCTGCACAGACGCCGGGAGAGGCTGGCGATACCGCAAGAACTCCAGCACGCCGCCTTTGGTTTGCATCACCAGCGGCTGATCGCCCAGATGATGTGCGTGATTCATCGTGATAAGACGCAAGCGTCGTTGTTCGTCTGCGCTCAAGGGAACCGGCCAGGACAATGCCCCGCCCAGATGCCCCAGCGAGGGGGCGGGGTTGCCGGGCAACGGCACATCCTGGTTGGGAGGCTGGGGAGTCAACGAGGTGTCGGTCACGGGCGCCGACTGATTTTCAGCAGCAGGCGGTGAAAGCGAAAAATGCGTGTGTGCCGCGCTAATGCTTGTCATAAAAAACGACCTGTCCATTGTCGAGGAAGCGTCCTGACGAAAGCGCCTGCTGGCGCTTTCGCTCGGGGGCGGAGGCTGACGCGCCGAGCACTGAACTCAGCGATCAGGATCCGGTTTGATCGCAATATCAGGTACCGGTTTATAGAACGGTCCATAGTCCAGCAATAACTCTTCCCCTTTCTTGATGTCCTTCAGCGCCACGTAGAACGTCAGGTTTTTCCCGACCGAGATGGACACGACATTGTTGGACCTCCACGCTGGCCCATCGCCCAGTTGCGAGGTGTTGATCAGGCTCAGGGTGTTGCCCGTGTGCAGCCCACTCACCGTCCGCGTACCCGAACGGGTACCAAACAGGTAGGTCATTACAGCCCGCGAGCCTTGCTTGCGTTGCTCCTCGAACAACGACGCCTCGTCTGGGTGATATTTGCCTGCATACGGACCAAGCACTTCATATTGAGGAATATCGCGCCGCGCCCACACCGAAGCGCCGCGAGCCGGCCCACCATCGTCCAGCGGCGTGACCACTTCCATAGCCTCCTCAAACCGAGACTGGTGTTGACCTTCGGTTCGCAGCCAGTCTTTGATCGATTCCTTGATTTGGGCTGAAACGCGCGCCTTTGTTGCGCTATCCAGCCCGTCAAGCACACCATTCCAGTAGGCGATACGGATGTCATCGATAGGACCTTCAAGTGCTTGAGTCAAGCTGACCCTGGGGTTCGCCGGGTCCTGCAGGATCGGCAGTGTGTTGTCGATCTGATGGCGGGGCAGTGTCTGGAAATCACTGGGCTCAACCTTGATAACGACAGGCGGGACTGCCAACGCTGGCCCCGGGGCCTCTACGCCCTGAGGCGTATCGGCGTGCAAGGTCAGATCCGCAACCTTCGCTTGCGGCGGGTCCAGAGGGTCTGATGCCGGTCGTTTTCGTGCCGTATCCACAGCAGGTTGCTGGGGCGTGAGACGCGGTCCAGTGTTTTGCTGTAACCGTTCGAGACGTTGGACAGCAATCGCTGTAAAGGAGCCGTCACTTTTAACGTACTTCGTCCAGACGCTTGGATTAAGCCTGTGCTGGTGCAAGAACTGCGCTTGCGTCATTGAGTTGTCCGCATTGGTGGCAAGCACTTGCCACTGGCGCAAAAGGTCACTGGTGATCCGCCTATAGGTGCCATCGGTTGCGCTGCTCACCAGTGCTTCGCCGGTGGCCGACAGGCTGCCGTCTGCCCGTACATGTGATCTGAATGAGTGCGCACTGAGGTTATGGTGACCGGCAAAACCTTCCCTGGTCATGGCGTCCCGCGCCTGCTGTGTCATGTTTTGCCACGCCAGGATGTGCGTTTCGGTCACCTTGTCAACCGGTGTGTTGGCCGCGCGGTCGCGCACAAGCTCGCCGGCAGGGCTCAGTTTGCCGTCAGGCTGCACGTAGTGATCAAAGGTTCTCGGGGAGATGTGTCTATGTCGGACAAAGTTCTTACGGGCAGAGCCTTGCTGTTGCGCAAGCGGCAGCGCCTCCCAGTCGCGCAAATGCTCGGCGGTGATCAATAGCATCGGCGCCCTCGGAGCATGGGCCGCGGGCCTCAGTGCAGCGCGCTCAAGACGTTCCCTGGCGGTCTTTTTCAAGGAGCCGTCAGGGTTGACCCAGTCCCTCCACGTAGCAGGATGGAGCCCGTTCTCGCGGGTGAACTGCGCTTGCGTGACCGCGTTATCCGGGCTCTCGAAGTGCGCTTTCCATTGGCGAAGATGCTCATCGGTAATTCTGTTAGGGACGACCCCGGCTACCCTGTCCATCAGCTCCCTGCCGACTGGCCCCAAGGTCCCATCTCGCCGTACATGCGTTTTGAACGACCCCGGATTAACGTGATAAAGCTCGGCAAACCCTTCGAGGGTCAACACGTCGCGCTGCGCCTGTGTCATGTCTTGCCAGTCACGGATATGGGTTTCAGTCACCGGATAGAAGGGCGTGCCGGGCAGGCGGTCGCGCACTGCCACACCGGTAGCGGTCAGTTGACCATTGGGTTGCACGTAGCGCTCAAAAACTCTCGGGTGGAGGTGTTTTTGCCGGGCGAAGCCCTCACGGGTAAGGCTTTGTTGTTGCTCCAAAGACAGCGCCTGCCAAGCGCGCAAATGATCAGCCATGGAGGACGGGGCCTGGCCTGCGGACGCCAGTGCGGCATTTTGCCGTGCCTGTTCCAGGCGCTGCGCGCCCATTTCCTTTAAAGAACCATCCGCCTTGACGTACAGCTCCCAGCTACGTTGGCTGAGCCCGTGTTGACTAACAAACTGCGCAGACGTCAATGTGTTGTCCGGGCTCCTGAAAAGCTCATCCCACTGGCGTAAATGATCATCGGTAATTTGTTTGCTTCTGGGGGCGACGGACGACTTGAGCAACGCTTCGCCCCTGATCATCGGGGTGCCATCCCGGCGCACATAACTTTTGAATGTTCCTGGTCGAAGGTTATGAAGGCCGATAAATCCGTCCAAGGTCATTTCGTCACGCGCCGCTTGTGTCATGTTTTGCCAATCACGCACATGCGTTTCGGTCACCTTATCGGTGAATGCGTTGGCGGGGCGGTCACGCACGATCACACCGGTATCGCTCAACTGGCCGTCAGGTTTCACGTAGTACTCAAAGGTTTTCTGGGGGAGGTGATTCTTTTTGGCAAAGCCCTTTCGGGTAAGACTGGCCTGTTCATCCGGCGACAACGCCTCCCAGGCCCGCAAATGTTCAGCGGTGATCTGCCCGCCACCTGGCGCCCCCAGGCGCTGCCATTCGTCCCCTTGTACATGCTGGACCAGCAACTCGGTTTGCCGGTTGTTGTGATAAACCCGCGCCTGCACAACACCGTCGTCCGTGCGCGAAACCTGGCGCACCTCATATACCGCTGTATCACCGTTGCTGTCGGTATGGCGTATATGCGACATGTGCCCATCGGCCGCCACATACACCCCCTGACGGTTGCGTGACAGCCCCACGATTTTGCGGTCTGGCACTTTGAAGTGCCCGAACAGCTCATGGCTCAACTCACTCAGCCCATCAATGTGCGCCGTGTCCACCTCACCGTCGACAGCCTGGGTCGATACTTTGAACTGCTCAAGCGGGCTGCCATAAGGTCGCATAGTGTCAGCGTCAAATGAATACCACTTGCCGCCTTTGAGCACAGCAGCCCCTTCCACTGTCTGGCCTCCCACCTTCAAGGTGCCTGTTGCTGCGACGTCGTACTGTTTGCTGATAGTTTTCAACACGTCGTAGCTGCCAGTGGCGCCTCTGAGTTTGTTGACGGCCTTGATGCCTTTGGACAGTACATAGAGGCCAGCAGTACCCACCAACCTGGGCAGATCGCCCACCCCTCCCACAGGGTTGAGCACGTCAATGGCCGCCACACCGATGACCTTGGCCGCCCGCAATGCCTTGGCGCCGGTGGAAAGCGCCGAGCGGCCGACCTTGAGCAATTTTCCGGCGGTGGCGGTGCCGGCGGTAAGAAAGCCGAAAACATCCAGCAAGAGATCGAAAGCCCCGTCCCCGTACTTGCCGTTTTGAAAATTGACAATGGCGGACCTGAAGGGGATCAGGTTCAACAAAAACTCGCTCAACTGCGCGTTCGCCGTGTCCAAGGCCGTCTGCCCACGGGCTTGCAACTTGATAGCCGGATCGTCGAGATCCAAGTGCTCGACAAAGGCCGTGGCAATCCCATGGGATCGAGCACTGGTAAAGCTCTCCCATGGCCCGTTATCCAACGGGCGCTCACGCCCAAGATCATCTGCTTTGTGGCTGGGCGTGAACGTTTTGGTCGTCGTTACCTTGTTGCCAACCCTGTCCGCCCTGATCTTCGTATCGTAAAGGCTCGCTGTTTCAATCGTGCCTTTATTGAAGTCGATGACGTAGGCGTGCGACACGCCTTGCAGTTCAGTTTTAACCAGCAGCCCCGGTTTATTTTGACCATACGTATTATTGAAATGACCATCCATGACGTATGAGCCTTCCTGGAAAAAGCTGATTTTCCCAAACTCCAGGCGCTGGCGATCTTCCAACGGCAGTTGCGAAATCATGTGCCTGACCACTGTATTGACGGCGGCCTTTTTTTCCTCGATCGCACGGCTGAACTGCCGTTCGAATTCAGCCGGCACGCCAAACTGCCGGTTGGCGTTCAAACGCGTCAGCACCCTTCGCAGGTCATTGCCCTTGAGTGAACTGCTCGGTTCATACGCCCTGAAGAGCCGGGGTTCCAGCCAGTCGATCATGGCGATATCCAATAGCGAAATCCCTCCCCCTTCAATCGCCACGTAGTGCTGATCAATCGCGAATGCTTTCTCTTCGAAAAATGCGCCAAGGTCGCCAAAACGCTCTTTGAGCTTGGCCAGTGCGATCTCTTTTCGAGTGGGCAGTGCTGTGTCCAGTGCCTGGGAAGCAACGAGCCGGGCGTCCTGTTGCGCGTTGAATGCGACCCTTGCCGATTCAAGTTGCGCGGGGACATAGTCGCCATCCTGTCTTTTTGTGAGCACGCCGCTCGCCACGGCCCAGTCCAGCAATGCCAGGGTTTGTGCCGCTTGGGTAACTGCAGGGTCGACCCGCTGCGCTTCTTGCGCCTCACTCATGACTTGGGCAAACGTCATACCAGGGACTTTGCCGGGTGTGTGCGCCTCAATCGTCATCGCAGCCATCGTCAGGCTGGCCCACGCCTGACTGCCAACCTTTACCGTCGGGGGAATGTCTTTGATCAGAAACTGCGGTGCCGCCTTGGCCAGCAACAGGTACGCACCGACACTCGCCAGTGCAGCGCTGGTTTTGCCAGTACTGCTCAAATGTTCGGCCAAGCCGGCCACAACCTTGGAGGCGTGGTGCCCCCCACGTGTGTCACTGCCCAGGTCGAAACCGGCAACGCTGTTGCGAGCGGGCGCAGTGATCGACTCAGGGTCCATCTGCAGGGCGATAGCGGCCAGCAGGTAATCGCTTGCGCTGCTTTCGCTGTCAACGCCTTGCATGGTTTGCTGTAGCGCTTTGCCCATCCGCTGCCCTTGCGGGGAGTTGACCAGTGCCTGGAGTATTTTAGCCGGGTCGTCGCCCGCCTCTGCCGGCAGCGGCTGCCGATACCGCAGAAACTCCAGCACCCCGCCCTGGGTTTGCATCACCAGCGGCTGATCGCCAAGGGCGTGTTGGTGATTCATCGTGACAAGACGCAAGCGCCGCTGTTCGCCTGCGCTCAAGGGAACCGACCAGGATAATGCGCCTCCCAGATTACCCAGCGAGGGCGCCGGGCTGCTGGGTATCGGTCTATCCTGGCTGAGACGAGGGGACGTCATTGAGGTGTCGACGCCATAGGTCACAGGTGATGACGGATGTTCATCTGTCGGCAGGGGAAGCGAAAAATGAGTACTTGCAGCGGTAATGCTTGTCATAAAACGCCTATGCGTAGTCGAGGAGTCCGGCGCTTGCGGCCGTTCACTGAGTGTCAGCACCCAATGAGGAGGTTCCCGACCAACTGCAAGACTTCGTGACCGTGCACCGGTACCGCGTCAGAGCAACGCGCTGACAAACATGCCAATCGCCACCACCCCACACAGGCTGGCGAACCCCACTTGCAACACCCGCGCGGGGATGACCGAACACAACCGCCTTCCCGCCAACATGCCGACGACACTCGCGCCGATAAACACCCAGCCCACCGGCTCGATGCTCACGCCCGCATGAAACGCACCGGCCACGCCGATCAGCGATAGCAGGCTGACCACCATCAACGACGTGGCGACGATCCCGCGCATCTGCACGTCAGTCAGTTGTTTGAACGCCGGCACGATCAGGAAGCCGCCGCCCACGCCCAGCAAGCCCGATACAGCACCCGTCACAGCTCCCAGCGCAGCCAGGGTGGCGCTGCACTTGGCGGTCCAGGAGAAGCGCCCGGTTTGTTGATCCAGCATGCAATTCTTCTGGCCCCATGAAGCGGCGCCATGGTCACTCGGCCCCGCCTCGCGCTTTTCCCGTTGCAGCATGCGCCAGGCCACCAGCACCATCAGCGCGCTGAACAACCCCATCAGCACCGGCTCCGACATTTGGTGGGCTACGAACACGCCCAACGGCGAAAACAGCGCGCCGAGCAAGGCGATCAACAACGCCGCGCGGTAACGCACCAGGCCATGGCGCAAGCCATCGATGGCCCCCACCGCCGCTGCCGCGCCCACTGCGAGCAACGACACCGGCGCGGCTTGGGTCATCGTCAACCCCAGCCCCAGCACCAACGCCGGCACCCCAAGGATGCCGCCGCCCGCGCCGGTCAGGCCCATGACCAGGCCCATCAATACACCCAACAGACTGGCCAGCAGCATTCAGTCCACCTTGCTCAGACGGGTCAGCCACTCGCGGCCCTTGAGCATACCGTTCCAGTAGAACCACGGCAGCAGCGTGGCCTTGAGGAACCACATCGAACGGCGCGCCCGAGTCGGGTCCGGGGGAAAGGTCGGCAGCAGCTTGCCGCCGTAGCCGAACTCGGCCAGTACCACCTTGCCCTTCTCCACCGTCAGCGGGCAGGAGCCGTAGCCGTCGTATTTGAGCGGCAATGGCGCCTGTTTGCGCAGGGCCAGCAGGTTCTCGGCCACCACCACGATTTGCTTGCGCACCGCGGCCGCCGTCTTGGCGTTGGTGGTACCGCACACATCGCCAAGGCCGAAGATATGCGGGTAGCGCAGGTGTTGCAGGCTGTGGGGGTTTACTTCGCACCAGCCGGCGGCGTCGGCAAGCTCGCTTTCGCGGATAAAGTCCGGGGCCAGCTGCGGCGGCACGACGTGCAACATATCGAAGGTTTTCTCTTCGACGCTCACGTTGCCTTCGGCGTCCTTGACTTCGAACCAGGCTTTGCGCGCCGGGCCGTCGACTTTTACCAGGTTGGAGTTGAACGCCAGGCGCGCGTCGTATTTTTCGACGTATTTCATCAACGGTGGCACAAAGGTCGCCACGCCGAACAACGCAGCGCCGGCCAGGTTGAACTCCACCTCGATGTTTTTCAGTGCACCCTGCTTGAGCCAGTGATCACAGGACAGGTACATGGCTTTTTGCGGCGCTCCGGCGCATTTGATCGGCATGGCGGGCTGGGTGAACAGCGCCTTGCCGCCCTTGAGTTGCTGCACCAGTTGCCAGGTGTAGGCGGCGTGCTCATAGCTGTAGTTGGAGGTGACGCCGTGCTGGCCGAGGGTGTCTGGCAGGCCCTCGATCTTCTCCCAGGCCAGGCGCAGACCGGGGCAGACGATGAGGTTTTGCCAGGTGACGCGCTGACCGCTGTCGAGCACCAGGGTTTGCTCGTCGGGCAGCACTTCGCTGACGGCGGCCTGTACCCAACTGACGCCGTTGGGCAGCACATCGGCCAGGGGGCGGCGGGTCTTTTGCAGGTCGTAGGCACCACCGCCGACCAGGGTCCAGGCCGGTTGGTAGCAGTGGTAATCGTTGGGCTCGATCAGGATGATGTTCAGCTGCGGGTCGCGCTTGAGCAGGCTGGCCAGCAGGCCGATGCCTGCCGAGCCGCCGCCGATGACTACGATATCGCCACTGATGGTGGGTCCCCAGTGTTGTTCGGTCATTGTCTACTGCCTTTTTGAGTCAATGCACACAAGGGTCGCTGCCGGATGGCGTCACGCCCAGCTTTTTATGACCGCGCCGCAATACAGCCCGGACAGGGTCTTCATCACTTGAATCACTTCATGGCTGGCCAGCCCGTAGAAAATGTATTTGCCTTCTCGGCGGGTGGCGACCAGCCCTTCATCGCGCAGGATGCCCAACTGTTGTGACAGCGTGGGCTGGCGCACGCCAGTCAGGGCTTCCAGCTCGCCGACGTTGCGCTCGCCTTGGGTCAACTGGCACAGGATCAACAGTCGGTCTTCATTGGCCAGGGCCTTGAGCAAGGAACAAGCCTTGGACGCCGACGCACGCAACTGGGCGACTTCGCCCTCACTCAAGGTAGATTCCATTTGCTTCGGGTCCTTTATGTCACTTAAGCTCAAAACATTATGTGTAAACGTAAACTGATTGTAACCACTTTTTTCTTCATTGGGGACAGCCGCCATGCCAGCGTTGATTCAAGCCTTTCTGGATGACGCATCGTCGACCTATACCTACATCGTCTATGAAGCGGATGGCGGCCCCTGTGCCATTGTCGACTCGGTACTCAACTACGACCCGGCGTCGGGGCGTACCGATACCGCCCAGGCTGACAAGGTGATCGCGTTCGTGCGCGAGCATGGCTTGCAGGTGCAGTGGTTGCTGGAAACCCACGCTCATGCCGATCATCTGTCTGCCGCGCCCTACCTGCGTCGCACCCTGGGCGGCAAGATCGCGATAGGCGAATCGATCAGCAAGGTGCAGGGTGTGTTCAAAAACCTGTTCAACCTGGAGCCGGAATTTCGCGTCGACGGATCGCAGTTCGATCACCTGTTTGCGCCGGATGAGGTCTTTCATATCGGCGGTTTGAAAGCCCAAGCCCTGCATGTGCCGGGACACACCCCTGCCGACATGGCCTACTTGATCGACGGCCGCTTGATCCTGGTGGGCGACACGCTGTTCATGCCCGACGTCGGCACCGCCCGCTGCGATTTCCCCGGCGGCGATGCGCGGCAGTTATACGCATCGATGCGCAAGCTGTTGGCGTTCCCCTCGGATACCAAGCTGTATGTGTGCCATGACTATCCGCCAGAGGGGCGTGAGGCCAAGTGCCAGACCACTGTGGCGGAACAAAGGGCGGGGAATATTCATGTGCACGATGGGGTGGATGAAGCGGCGTTTGTAGAGATGCGCACCCAGCGTGATGCCGGGCTGGGAATGCCGACCTTGTTGCTGCCGGCGATCCAGGTGAATGTGCGGGCGGGGCATATGCCGCCGGCGGAAGAAAACGGCGTGACCTACCTGAAGATCCCCCTCAACCAACTTTGAAATACAGTAAAAAAATGTGGGAGGGGGCTTGCTCCCGATAGCAGTGGATCAGCTACACATAAATTGACTGTCACACCGCCATCGGGGCAAGCACCCTCCCACATTTTTACCGCGTTGAGTCAGTTGCCCAGGCTGATGCCGTTGGCTGGCAGCGGCAGCGCCGTCTTGTAGCGCACCTGCTTCAAGGCAAAGCTGGAGCGAATGTTTGCCACCCCCGGCACCTTGGTCAAAAAGTCCATCATGAAACGCTCCAGCGACTGGATCGTCGGCACCAGCACGCGGATCAAATAATCCGGATCACCCGCCATCAGGTAGCACTCCATCACCTCGGGACGGTCCGAGATCGCCCCTTCGAACTGCTGCAACGCCAACTCATTCTGCTTTTCCAGGCTTACATGGATGAACACATTGACGTGCAGCCCCAGCAGGTCAGCATCCAGCAACGTGACCTGCTCACGAATCAGGCCCAGTTCTTCCATCGCCTTGACCCGGTTGAAACACGGCGTGGGCGACAGGTTGACCGAGCGGGCCAGGTCGGCGTTGGTGATGCGGGCATTCTCCTGCAGGGCGTTGAGAATGCCGATATCGGTACGGTCCAGTTTGCGCATGAGACAAAATCACCTGTTTATTATGTTTATGCAGTTTTTTTATCCGCAAATGACGGTGAGCGCAATGAAACACAGATAAATATTCTTCTACGCCACGCCTATGATTGTTGTAGGACAAGATTTCTTCTACCCGAAGACTGACTGTCAGCTAGCGCGCCCACTACAAGAAATTCACAAGATAGAGCGTAGAAAGCCATGACCCAGCCGTATGCACCGCTGCGCCTGCACGTTCCCGAACCTTCGGGCCGTCCAGGCTGCAAGACCGATTTCACCTACCTGCGTCTGACCGACGCCGGCCTGGTACGCAAACCCGCCATCGACGTAGAACCCGCCGACACCGCCGACCTGGCCAAGGGCCTGATCCGCGTGCTCGACGACCAGGGCCAGGCGCTCGGGCCGTGGGCCGAGGGTGTTTCGACCGAGATCATGCGCAAAGGCATGCGCGCCATGCTCAAGACGCGCATCTTCGACAACCGCATGGTGGTCGCCCAGCGCCAGAAAAAAATGTCGTTCTACATGCAAAGCCTTGGCGAAGAAGCCATCGGCAGCGCCCAGGCCCTGGCCTTGAACATCGACGACATGTGCTTCCCCACCTATCGCCAGCAAAGCATTCTGATGGCCCGCGACGTGCCGCTGGTAGACCTGATCTGCCAACTGCTGTCCAACGAGCGCGACCCGCTCAAGGGTCGCCAGTTGCCGATCATGTACTCGGTCAAAGAGGCGGGCTTCTTCACCATTTCCGGCAACCTCGCCACCCAATTCGTGCAGGGCGTGGGTTGGGGCATGGCTTCGGCGATCAAGGGCGATACCAAGATCGCCTCGGCCTGGATCGGCGACGGCGCCACCGCTGAATCGGACTTCCACACCGCCCTCACCTTCGCCCACGTCTACCGCGCGCCGGTGATACTCAACGTGGTCAATAATCAATGGGCCATCTCCACCTTCCAGGCCATCGCCGGCGGTGAAGCCACCACTTTCGCCGGACGCGGCGTGGGCTGCGGCATCGCCTCCCTGCGGGTAGACGGCAATGACTTTATCGCGGTGTATGCCGCCTCGGCCTGGGCTGCCGAACGCGCACGGCGCAACCTGGGGCCAACATTGATCGAGTGGGTCACCTATCGCGCCGGCCCGCACTCCACCTCCGATGATCCGTCCAAATACCGTCCAGCCGACGACTGGAGCCACTTCCCCCTGGGCGACCCGATTGCCCGTCTCAAGCAGCACCTGATCAAGATTGGCCAGTGGTCTGAAGAGGAACATGCGGCGGTCAGTGCCGAACTTGAAGCCGAAGTGGTCAAGGCGCAGAAGGAAGCCGAACAGTACGGCACCCTCGCCGGTGGCCAGATTCCAAGCGCCGCGACCATGTTCGAGGACGTCTATAAAGAGATGCCGGAGCACTTGAAGCGCCAGCGTCAAGAGTTGGGGGTGTGACATGAACGACCACAACAACAGCATCGAACTGGAAACCGCCATGACCACCACCACCATGACCATGATCCAGGCCCTGCGCTCGGCCATGGATGTGATGCTCGAACGTGACGACAACGTGGTGGTGTTCGGCCAGGACGTCGGCTACTTCGGCGGCGTATTCCGTTGCACCGAAGGTTTGCAGACCAAATACGGCAGCTCACGGGTGTTTGACGCACCGATCTCGGAAAGCGGCATCGTCGGCGTAGCCGTGGGCATGGGCGCGTATGGCCTGCGCCCGGTGGCGGAAATCCAGTTCGCCGACTACGTCTACCCCGCCACCGACCAGATCATTTCCGAAGCGGCGCGCCTGCGTTATCGCTCGGCCGGCCAGTTCACCGCGCCCTTGACCATGCGTATGCCCTGCGGCGGCGGCATCTACGGCGGCCAGACCCACAGCCAGAGTATCGAAGCGGTGTTCACCCAGGTCTGCGGCCTGCGCACGGTGATGCCATCCAACCCCTACGACGCCAAGGGCCTGCTGATCGCCTCCATCGAGAACGATGACCCGGTGATCTTCCTGGAACCCAAGCGCCTGTATAACGGCCCGTTCGACGGCCACCACGATCGCCCGGTAACGCCGTGGTCAAAACACCCGCAAGCGCAGGTTCCGGACGGTTACTACACCGTGCCCCTGGACGTGGCCGCCATCGTGCGCCCAGGTTCGGCTGTGACGGTGCTGACCTATGGCACCACCGTGTATGTGTCGCAAGTTGCCGCCGAAGAAACCGGCATCGACGCCGAAGTCATCGATCTGCGCAGCCTGTGGCCGCTGGATTTGGAAACCATCGTCAAGTCGGTGAAAAAGACCGGCCGTTGCGTGGTGGTGCATGAAGCCACGCGCACCTGCGGCTTTGGCGCCGAACTGGTATCGCTGGTGCAAGAGCACTGCTTCCACCACCTGGAAGCGCCGATCGAGCGCGTCACCGGTTGGGACACGCCCTACCCGCACGCGCAGGAGTGGGCGTATTTCCCAGGGCCGTCCCGAGTGGGCGCGGCGTTGAAACGGGTCATGGAGGTCTGAATGGGCACGCACGTTATCAAGATGCCGGACATTGGCGAAGGCATCGCGGAAGTTGAATTGTCGGTGTGGCATGTGAAGGTCGGCGACCTGGTGGTTGAAGACCAGGTGCTGGCGGATGTGATGACCGACAAGGCGATGGTGGATATTCCCTCGCCCGTCCACGGCAAGGTGATTTCCCTGGGCGGCGAGCCGGGTGAAGTCATGGCGGTGGGCAGTATTTTGATCAGCATTGAAGTGGAAGGCGCAGGCAACACCAAGGATGTGCCGGTGGCTGCCGAACCGATGAAGACCGCGCCTGTCGTTGAAGCCAAACCGGTCACGGCACCCGTTCAAAGCAAACCGGCTCCAGCCGTGAACGCGCCACCAGCGCCCGTGGCCCGCGAAGCCAGCGAGCGCCCGTTGGCCTCCCCTGCCGTGCGCAAACATGCGCTGGATGCCGGAATTCAACTGCGTCTGGTCCATGGCACAGGGCCTGCGGGCCGGATTCTGCACGAAGACCTGGAGGCGTACCTGCACCAGGGGCCGGCCACCAGCGCCAGCGCCGCCAACCCTTACGCCGAGCGCAATGATGAACACCAGATCCCGGTGATCGGTATGCGCCGCAAGATCGCCCAGCGTATGCAGGACGCCACCCGGCGCGCCGCGCATTTCAGCTACGTGGAAGAAATCGACGTCACCGCCCTCGACGAGTTGCGCGTGCATCTCAACGAAAAGCACGGTGCGACACGCGGCAAGCTGACCCTGCTGCCGTTTATCGTACGGGCCATGGTGGTGGCGCTGCGCGACTTCCCGCAGATCAACGCTCGCTACGACGACGAAGCCCAGGTCATTACCCGCCTCGGCGCGGTACATGTGGGCGTCGCCACGCAAAGCGACGTGGGCCTGATGGTGCCGGTGGTGCGTCACGCCGAAGCCCGCAGCCTGTGGGGCACTGCCGAAGAAATCGTGCGCCTGGCCAACGCCGCACGCACAGGCAAGGCCAGCCGTGAAGAGCTGTCCGGCTCGACCATCACCCTGACCAGCCTGGGCGCCCTGGGCGGCATCGTCAGCACGCCGGTGCTGAACCTGCCGGAAGTGGCCATCGTTGGCGTCAACCGCATCGTCGAACGGCCCATGGTGATCAAGGGCCAGATCGTGGTGCGCAAGATGATGAACCTCTCCAGCTCCTTCGATCACCGCGTGGTCGACGGCATGGACGCGGCGCAATTCATCCAGGCCATTCGCAGCCTGCTCGAACAACCCGCCAGCCTGTTCCTGGAGTAAGGGCATGACTCAGACATTGCACACCACGCTGCTGATTATCGGCGGCGGCCCCGGCGGCTATGTGGCGGCGATTCGCGCCGGCCAGCTGGGCATCCCCACCATACTGGTGGAAGGCCAGGCACTGGGCGGTACCTGCCTGAACATCGGCTGCATTCCGTCCAAGGCGCTGATCCATGTAGCCGAGCAGTTCCAGCAGACCGTGCATCACAGCCAGGGCTCACAACTGGGCATTGAAGTGGATGTGCCGACCCTGGACATCCGCAAAAGCGTGGAATGGAAAGACGGCATAGTCGATCGCCTGACCACGGGTGTCGCCGCGCTGCTGAAAAAACACAAGGTGCAGGTCGTTCACGGTTGGGCCAAGGTTATCGACGGCAAGACTGTCGAGGTGGGCGACCAGCGCATCCAGTGCGAACACCTGCTGCTGGCCACCGGTTCGAAAAGTGTCAACCTGCCGATGCTGCCGATTGGTGGGCCGATCATCTCGTCCACCGAAGCCTTGGCACCGACCCGCGTGCCCAAGCGCCTGATTGTGGTGGGCGGCGGTTATATCGGCCTGGAACTGGGTATCGCCTATCGCAAGCTCGGTGCCGAGGTCAGTGTGGTCGAGGCCCAGGAACATATCCTGCCCGCCTACGATGCCGAGCTGACCTTACCGGTGGCCGAGTCCCTGAAGAAACTCGGGGTGAAGCTGTACCTTGGGCACAGTGTCACCGGCTTTGCCGACAACAAGCTGCAAGTGCGTGCGCCCAATGGCGACACCTTGGCGCTGGACACCGACCAGGTGCTGGTAGCCGTTGGGCGCAAACCCAACACCCAAGGCTGGAACCTCGAAGCGCTGAACCTGGACATGAACGGCGCGGCGGTCAAGATCGACAGCCGCTGCCAGACGAGCATGCGCAATGTGTACGCCATCGGCGACCTCAGCGGCGAACCGATGCTGGCGCACCGGGCCATGGCCCAGGGCGAGATGGTGGCCGAACTGATCAGCGGCAAGACCCGCGAATTCAACCCGGCCGCGATTCCAGCGGTGTGCTTTACCGACCCGGAACTGGTGGTGGTCGGCAAGACCCCGGACGAGGCCAAGGCTGCCGGGCTGGACTGCATCGTGTCGAGCTTCCCGTTCGCCGCCAATGGTCGGGCCATGACGCTTGAGTCCAAAGCCGGTTTCGTGCGGGTGGTGGCGCGGCGTGACAATCATCTGATTGTCGGTTGGCAAGCCGTGGGGGCTGGGGTGTCCGAGCTGTCTACCGCGTTCGGCCTGAGCCTGGAAATGGGCTCGCGCCTTGAGGATGTGGCCGGCACCATTCACGCCCATCCGACCCTTGGCGAGGCGGTACAGGAAGCGGCATTGCGGGCACTGGGGCACGCCTTGCATCTGTGAAACTGCGGTGACGCTATCGCAGGCAAGCCAGCTCCCACATTTGGAATGCAGTCAAATGTGGGAGCCGGGCTTGCCCGCGATGACGGTGGACCAGCCAGTACAAAGGCTCAATGGTCCACCCACCCGCTCCCACACAAGCCAAGAATGCAGTATTGTTGCTCCCATCCAGAAAAAAATCCGACTTGACCAGAGATAGAGGGTGTCATGGGTAACGAAAGCATCAATTGGGACAAGCTGGGTTTTGACTACATCAAGACCGACAAGCGGTTTCTCCAGGTCTGGAAAAACGGCGAATGGCAGGAAGGCACCCTGACCGACGACAACGTGCTGCACATCAGCGAGGGCTCCACCGCCCTGCACTATGGCCAGCAATGCTTCGAGGGCCTGAAGGCCTATCGCTGCAAGGACGGTTCGATCAACCTGTTCCGCCCGGACCAGAACGCTGCACGTATGCAACGCAGCTGTGCCCGCCTGTTGATGCCGCATGTGTCGACCGAAGACTTCATCGACGCCTGCAAACAAGTGGTCAAGGCCAACGAGCGCTTCATCCCGCCGTATGGCAGTGGCGGCGCGCTGTACCTGCGCCCGTTCGTGATCGGCACCGGTGACAATATCGGCGTACGCTCTGCGCCGGAGTTCATCTTCTCGGTGTTCGCTATCCCGGTCGGGGCCTACTTCAAAGGCGGCCTGGTGCCACATAACTTCCAGATCTCCACCTTCGACCGCGCTGCGCCGCAAGGCACCGGTGCCGCCAAGGTCGGTGGCAACTACGCCGCCAGCCTGATGCCGGGCTCTGAAGCGAAGAAATCCGGCTTCGCCGACGCGATCTACCTGGACCCGATGACTCACTCGAAAATCGAAGAAGTCGGCTCGGCCAACTTCTTCGGGATCACCCACGACAACCAGTTCATCACGCCGAAGTCGCCTTCGGTGCTGCCAGGCATCACCCGCCTGTCGCTGATGGAACTGGCCCAGACCCGCCTGGGCCTGGACGTGGTCGAAGGCGAAGTGTTCATCGACAAACTGGACCAGTTCAAGGAAGCCGGCGCCTGCGGTACTGCTGCGGTGATTTCACCGATCGGCGGCATCCAGCACAACGGTAAGATGCACGTGTTCCACAGCGAAACCGAAGTCGGCCCGGTTACCCAGAAGCTCTACAAAGAACTGACCGGTGTGCAGACCGGTGACGTTGAAGCGCCCGCGGGTTGGATCGTCAAGGTTTGAAAATGATCTGAACCTGCCACTTCAGAAAAAGGCCCATTCACCGCTGTCGGTGAATGGGCCTTTTTTATGCGGTGGGTTACTGGATGTGCAATCACCTGTGAAGATTGACAGTAGACAGTAAAAATCGGCACACCTAAGTTAACTCTCCTTCTAAACCCAGCAGGAGCCCATCATGGCGATCTATGAATTACGTGTGTCCGCAGAAGATTTCGAGAATGACGGTAGTAAAGAAATCGTGATGGAAACTTACATTAACAACGACCTTGATTGGGCCGTTTACGCGTCATCCAGCAAGCACGACGGGATTTACGATACCGCCTCGGCACCCGATGACGTCGACGGCGATGGAGACTACGATAACGATGACAAGGCGCTTTACCTGTACGTAGCCAACGCTTTCGCCAAAATGACAGCCTATGCCATAAAAAAACGAAAAAAAGCGAAGAAATAAAGCTCACCAGCCATGACCAGGTTGCCGTCGGTCATGCGCGTCAACCGTTGATATTTTCTGCAATCCTCTTACCCATACTGATCCTCGGCTCCACCCCATACCCCAACGCCTCATAAAACCCCACCACGACGTCATTGCCGCCGGTGATCTGCAGGTTGATCTTCATGCAGCCCAAGGCCGTCAACGCCTGCTCGGCATGGCGCACCAGCGACGATCCCAAACCATGGCGACGATAGTCGTCATGCACCGCCACCGAGTACAACCAGCCACGATGGCCGTCATAGCCCGCGAGAATCGTACCAATCACGGCTTTCTTGTCGGTGGCCACGAAGAACAGCCCATCGTTGACCGCCAGCTTCTTGTCAATCGCCAGGCTCGGCAGGTTGTGTGCGGTGTCATAGCCAAACGCCTGCTGCCATAACTCAATCACTTGGGCGCGATGCTGCCGGTCGCGGTAGGGGCCGATGGGATGCCGTGACAGCAAGGTCTTTTCCATGACCAGCGTGCGCTCGTTGCCATGGTAGACATCGCGCACGGTGTGAAAACCCAGCTTGCTGTAGAACGGCTCGGCAGTCAGTGATGACGGCACACTCAACACCGTCACCCCGGCTTCGCGGGCACGCAGTTCGATCTCGATCATCAACAAACGGCCGATACCCTGCCCTTGCAGCTCGGGATTGACGAAGACCGAACGCACCACGTTGGCATCAAGGGCAGCGGTGGCGACGATTGAATGGTCCTGGGTAGCCACCAGCACAATACGGCGGTTGAGCAGTTCCAGAACCGCATCGGGCGTGAAGTGAGTGGCGACGCGAGCAATCACATCTGCTGGATAATCCCGTGCATTGCTGCTGTGCAAGGCCGCCAGAATGACCTGGCTGATGCCCTGGGCATCGGCTGCTTGGGCGAGACGAACAACGGTCGACATGACTCCTCCTGGCTGGCGCGACTGTAATGAACACCCCACTGTGCATGTGGAAGGGAGCTTGATCCCGATAGCGGTGGGTCAGCTAAAGATAAGCTATACGCCTCGTTGATGCCCTGCATATCGATCATTTCCACATCCCGGACAATCCTCTGTTCGGCGCAGAACCCAGCATCTCCCGGGCTTTCTGGATACGGCCGATCAGCGAACCGCAACAGGTGCGGGCAATGCCATTGACGCTGAACCGTTCAACCAAGCACGCCCATACAATCGGCGTCACCGCCCGCCCCCTAAGCTTTTGACTTTCTTAAAAGCGCTGGAGAGTAGGCATGTACAGAAAAGTGAGGGCGGTAACCCTGGCCGTGACATTGCTGGCCGGGGCCATGGCGGGCAGCGCATGGGCGGCCACGCCGGTAGTGGCTGTGGCGCCGCAATACGACACCAGCCATGTGTATGTAGCACCCGCTGATGTAGAGGGTTTTGCCCAGAGTTTCCTGGCCACGTTCGGGGGCAAGAGCACGCCCCAGGTGGTGGTCAATGTGCTGCCGGTGCCAAGCAGCACCACTTCGCAACTGTTGCAGACCCCGGCCGGCACGGTGTCACTGTTCGGCTTCACCACGCCCATCCCCCATCCTTTCGGCCAGGAGCGCAATGGTTATCTGGTCAAGGACATGGACGTGGCCCTGAAGGCAGCTCGGGACAACGGCGCTGCGGTCATCGTCAGCGATTTTCCCGATCCCATCGGCCGCGATGCGGTGGTGCAGTGGCCGGGCGGCGTGAACATGCAGCTGTATTGGCACACCAAGGCTCCCGACTACGCCGCCTTCCAGACGGTGCCGGAAAACCGCGTGTACCTCAGCGCCGATCGCGCCGACCGCTTTATCAAGGCGTTCCTTGGCTTCTCCCACGGCAAAGTGGTAGCCGATGACAAACACGCACCTGCTGTGGAGGTGGGCCAGGCTGGCGGCACTTACCGACGCGTCGAAATCACGTCGCCCTTTGGGCGTATGGCGGTACTGGTGACCAACGGCCAACTGCCCTACCCCTTTGGCCATGAAACCACCGGCTATGAGGTAGCCGACCTGACGGCCACCCTGGCCAAAGCCACGGGCTCGGGCGCTACCGTACTGGTGCCGAGCTTCGCCAGCAAAGGCCGTCGCAGCGCATTGGTGCAATTCCCGGGCGGTTACGTCGCGGAAATTCACCAACTCATCGCGGCGAAATGATCCGTCGTACAGGCTGGGGCCTGGCCGTGCTGTGGCCGCTGGTGGTGGGCAGCGTACATGCCGACAATCAACCGACCCGCCCGGCCATCAAGGCCAATCGCTGGCAGGAAGACTGGTCTGTGCTCAAGGATCCGGCATTGCGCACGCAACCGTTGGACAACCTCAAGTACATCCCGCTGTCCGCCGCCAACCCGTTCACCTACCTGTCCATGGGTGCGACGTTGCGCGAACGCTTCGAGATGAACGACGCCAGCGGCTTCGGCGTGCGCGATGTAGCGCGTGATCGCTACCTGATCCAGCGTTTTCAGGTGCACGCCGACTTGCACCTCAACAAACACTGGCGGCTGTTCACCCAGCTGGAAGATGTACGGGCCTATGACAAAACCACCATCGGCGGCGCCGACCAGAACCGCGTAGACCTGCGCCTGGCCTTTGCCGAATACGTGAAGACCTTCAGCGCCGGCACCTTTAAGGCTCGGGCGGGTCGCCAGGACTTTGCCTTCGATTTGCAGCGCTTTATTTCGTCGCGCGATGGCCCGAATGTGCGCCAGTCCTTCGACGCGCTGTGGGCCGATTGGGAAACGCCCCAGTGGCGTTTTATCGGGATCGCCAGCCAACCGGTGCAATACCAGGATGGCCGGCACTTTGACGACAAATCCAATCGTGACGCGCGCTTCCACATGCTGCGGGTCGAGCGGCTGGTGGGCGGCAGCAATGAGTTGTCGGCCTATTACGGCGTCTACGAGCGCCGTGCCGCCCATTACCTGGATGCCGACGGCAACGAGACCCGCCAGTTGCTCGACGTACGCCTGGGCGGCGCGGCCCGGGGCTTCGACTGGGATATCGAAGCCATGCTGCAAAAGGGGTCGGTGGGCAGCCAGGCGATCCGCGCCTGGGCCGGCGGCAGCCGTACCGGCTACACCTTCGACACGCTGGCCTGGACACCGCGCCTCGGCCTGCAAGTGGATGTCGCCTCCGGTGACCGCAAGCGCGGTGATGGCCGCGTCGGCACCTTCAACCCGCTGTTCCCCAACGGCTACTACTTTTCCCTGGCCGGTTATACGGGCTACAGCAACCTGATCCACGTCAAACCATCAATCACCGTCAAACCCATCGCCAAGCTGAGCGTGCAAACCGCTGTCGGCCTGTTGTGGCGGCAGACCACCGCGGACGCGGTTTATACCCAACCCAACCTCGCCGTCGCCGGAACGGCTGGCCAGGGTCAACGCTGGACCGGCGCCTATGGCCAAGTGCGCACCGACTACGCGTTTACCTCCAACATCAGCGGTGCAATCGAGGCCGTGCACTACGCGGCTGGCCAGACCCTGCGTGATGCCGGTGGGCACGACAGCAACTACCTGGGCATGGAACTCAAGTTCAGTTGGTAACCTCAGGCGAGCACACCCATACAAGCCTGGGCTCAGGTTAACGGCAATAGTGATACGGTTTTTTCAGCGCTTTTTTAACTCAAGCAAGGAGATTCAGATGAGCACCTTCGTTGCCAAAGACGGTACCCAGATCTACTTCAAGGACTGGGGCAGCGGCAAGCCCGTGCTGTTCAGCCACGGCTGGCCGCTGGATGCCGACATGTGGGAATACCAGATGGAGTACCTGAGCAGCCGCGGCTTTCGCACTATCGCGTTCGACCGCCGTGGCTTTGGCCGCTCGGACCAACCCTGGACCGGTAACGACTACGACACCTTCGCTGACGATATCGCGCAGTTGATCGAACACCTGGACCTGAAGGACGTGACCCTGGTGGGCTTTTCCATGGGTGGCGGTGATGTGGCGCGCTACATCGCCCGCCATGGCAGCGCTCGTGTCGCCGGCCTGGTGTTGCTGGGTGCCGTGACGCCGATCTTCGGCCAGCAACCCGACTATCCCCAAGGCGTCCCCACCGAGGTGTTCGATGGCATCAAGGCCGGCCTGTTGAAGGATCGCGCCCAATTCATCAGCGATTTCAATACGCCGTTCTTCGGTATCAACAAGGGCCAGCAAGTCTCGGAGGGTGTGCTCAGCCAGACCCTGCAGATCGCGATGCTTGCCTCGCTCAAGTCGACCGTGGATTGCGTCAGCGCCTTCTCCGAAACCGACTTCCGCCCGGACATGGCCAAAATCGACGTGCCGACCCTGGTGATCCATGGCGACGGCGACCAGATCGTGCCGTTCGAAACCACCGGCAAGGTGGCTGCCGAAATGATCAACGGCGCGCAACTGAAGGTCTACAAGGATGCACCCCACGGGTTTGCCGCGACCCACACCCAGCAGCTCAATGAAGACCTGTTGGCGTTCCTCAGCCGCTGAACCGCTTGCAACCTCCTCTGCTTGTTTGGCCGGGTTCGCCCGGCCTTTTTTTGCTCAGGCAAAGCGCTGAACCACTACCAGCCGCCCCGGCCCGGCAATGAGGATGCTGGTAAAGATGATCAACAGCAGCCAGCCGAACTGCCCCTCCCACAGCGTCCACTCTGGATGCACCACCAGCAAAGCGATGACCAGCACCGCCAGGATCGGCACGCACGCCAGGCGCACCAGCACGCCCGCAATGATCAGCAATGGGCACAGCACCTCGGCAAAGATCGCCAGCAGCAAGGTGACCTGGCCCCCCAGGTGAAACGGGTCTTCGATCAGCTTCAACTGTTCGCCGTAGTTGAGCAGCTTGGGCAACCCATGCACACACAACAGGAACACCGCCCCGCTGACCCGCAGGAACAACAGTCCGGTATCCTGATTTCTCGCTTCGTTCATACGCCACCTATGTCCGTCAATAATGATCGACGGCCAGTGTGTCCAAAGCCGCGCCGACGCACTTGCAGGCTTGTGCTGAAATCCTGCGGTTGCCCCAGGCCGTTGCATTGCCGAAAGAACCCGGCATGATCTTGCTGAACTGCCGACCCCGCGCTACGGTCCCAACCCATACGCTCATCGCTACAGGAACTTTTCCATGACGCTCCCCCAAGAAATGACCCTGATCGAAATCACCACGCCTGGCGGCCCCGACGTCTTGCAGCCACGGCGCGCCGACGTGCCAGTGGCCGGGCCAGGCGAGATTCTGATTCGCGTGCACGCCGCCGGGGTCAACCGCCCAGACGCGCTGCAACGCGCCGGCAAATACCCGATGAAACCCGGCATGAGCCCGATTCCCGGGCTGGAAGTGGCCGGTGAAGTGGTGGCGCTGGGCACTGGCGTGACTGAATACAGCCTGGGCGACAAGGTGTGTGCCCTGACCAATGGCGGTGGCTATGCGCAGTTTTGTGCGGTGCCGGCCAGCCAGGCGCTGCCGATCCCGGCGGGCATGGACTGGATTCAGGCCGCCGCCGTGCCGGAAACCTTCTTCACGGTCTGGGCCAACCTGTTCGGCCTCGGCGGTGCCCATAAAGGCCAGCGCGCCTTGATCCACGGCGGCACCAGCGGCATCGGCACCACCGCATTGATGCTCTGCCAGGAGTTCGGTATCCAGGCATTCGCCACCGCCGGCAGCGCAGACAAATGTGCCGCGATTGCCAAGCTGGGCGCCGAACCGATCAACTACCGCGAACAGGAGTTTGCCGAGGTCATTGCCCAACAGACCGATGGCAAAGGCGTCGATGTGATTCTCGACATCATGGGTGCCTCGTACCTGAACAACAACCTCAAGGCCCTGGGCATGGACGGTCACCTGGTGATGCTCGGCTTCCTCGGTGGCGGCAAGGCTCATGACGTCGACCTGCTGACCATCCTCGCCAAACGCGCGGTGATCACCGGCTCCCTGCTGCGCGCCCGCACCCGCGAAGAAAAGGCCGCGATTGCCGAACAGCTACGCGACTACGTGTGGCCGGTGCTCAGCGCCGGGCGCTGCCTGCCGATCATCGACAAGGTCTATGCATACACCGACGCCGCCCAGGCCCATGCGCGCATGGAAGGTGGGGATCACATTGGCAAGATTGTGTTGCGGGTGGAGTGAGGCGCTTTCCTCAATCCTTGGCGACCGGCCAAGTTTGACGGTACTCGGCACAAATGTGGGAGGGGCGTGTGTCACTCCGGTTCGGCATACACCGGATAATCCACATACCCCGCCTGAGTCCCCCCATACAAGCCCTCTGCCTTCAACGCATTCAATGGCCAGCCATTGAAAATCCGCTGGGGCAGGTCTGGGTTGGCAATGAACGGCCGTCCGAAGGCGATCAGGCCCGCCAGCCCTGCCTCTACCAGCCGTGTACCGCGCTCGGCGGTGTAGCGGCCGGCGTAGATGATCCTGCCGCTGAAGGTGCGGCGCACGGCCTGGCGGAATGTTTCAGGCAGGTCCGGCGCGTTATCCCAGTCGGCTTCGGCGATGGAAACATAGGCGATGCCCGACGCTTCCAGCACTTTGATCGCTTCGATATAGGTACGGTGCGGGTCCTCTTCCACCAGGCCAATGTAGACCCGATCCTGATCGGTACCGCTGAACAGCGGCGAAAAGCGCACGCCCAGGCGCTGCGGCCCCACCACCTTGCACACCGCCTCGACAATCTCGCGCAGCAAGCGCAGGCGATTGTCCAGCGAACCGCCGTACTCATCCTCACGGATGTTGGAGTGGGCCGAGATGAACTGGTTGACCAAATAGCCGTTGGCCGCATGGATTTCCACACCATCGAACCCGGCGTCCAGGGCATTGCGAGCAGCCTGGGCGTAGTGCCCGACCAACTCATCGATTTCCAGCACGCTCAACGCACGAGGCACGGGCGGCTGCACCAGCTCACCCACACCCGGACCGGTTTCAATAAAGGCTTTGGCTTGCAGCGCCGGCAGTGCAGACGGCCCCACCGGTGCGGCGCCGCCAGGTTGCAAGGCGTTATGGGACACCCGCCCCACGTGCCATAGCTGGGCAAAGATCACCCCACCCTCGGCATGTACCGCTGCGGTGACCTTGCGCCAACCCTCGATCTGCGCCGGTGTATGGATGCCCGGCGTCCATGCGTAGCCCTGGCCGCGCGGCTCGATCTGCGTACCCTCGCTGACCATGAAGCCGGCACTGGCACGCTGGCGGTAATATTCGGCCATCAGGTCGGTGGCGATATTGCCCGGCTGGGCGCTGCGCTGGCGTGTCAGCGGCGGCAGCACAACGCGATTGTTCAAGCGATGATGCCCCAGCTTTATCGGGGTGTTCAAAATGCAGTCAGGCATGGGGATATTCCAAATTCAGAACGAACGAAAACCCTGGCGACTCCTGGGAGTCGCCAGCGCGTACCTCGGTTTATTAACTTAAGCGCTGAGTGTCAGCAGGGCCTTGGCCACGTCGCTGGAGCTGCCCGGGTTCTGCCCAGTGACCAGCAAGCCATCGACAATCACAAAGGATTGCCAGTCGGCGCCCTTCTCATACTTGCCGCCCAGTTTTTTGAATTCATCTTCAATCAGGAACGGCACAACATCGGTCAATTGCACCGCGGCTTCCTCCGAGTTGGAGAACCCGGTCACACGGCGGCCCTTGATCAACGGCTCACCGTTGACTGCCTTGACGTGGCGCAAGGCACCCGGTGCATGGCAGACAAATCCGATGGGTTTGCCGGCCCGTTCGAACGCCTCGATCAACGCGATGGACACCGGCGACTCCGCCAGGTCCCACAGCGGGCCGTGGCCGCCAGGGTAGAACACGGTGTCGAAGTCGGCGGTGTTGACCGTTTCCAGCTTCACCGTGGTAGCCAGGGCCTGCTGCGCAGCCGGGTCTGCGGCGAAGCGCGCTGTCTGCTCGGTTTGCGCATTCGGTTCATCGCTCTTCGGGTCCAACGGCGGCTGGCCGCCGGCCGGGGAAGCCAGCACCACATCGGCGCCAGCGTCCTTGAACGCGTAATAAGGGGCGGCAAACTCTTCGAGCCAGAAGCCGGTCTTGCGCCCGGTATCGCCAAGCTGGTCGTGAGAGGTCAGTACCATTAATACTTTCATTTTCCAGTGCCTCGATCGATGTGAGTAGCAGGGTTTTCAGGGCCGCCCAACAACTGTTGGGTCAGCAGCAGCGCCTCGCAGAACGGCGCAGTGGTACGGGTGATCTTGCCCATGACGCTGGTTCCCAGCCACAGCGCATACAAGCGCTTGGCAAGGCTGTGCGGAGCGTGCTCAAACCTGAGCGAACCGTCTTCGACCCCGCGCTCCAGGGCCAGCGCGAGTAACTCGATGGTGCGCGAAGTACCGCGCTGCAACGCCAATCGCATGGGTTCTGACAGGTCGGAGACTTCAGCCCCCAACTTGACGGCCAGGCACTTGCCGGTATCGGTGCAGCCAGTGTGGTTGTCGATCCAGCCTTGCCAATAGCGCATCAACTTGGCGTGATGGGTTAAACCCGGCTGATCCAACAGCTGCTGCATGCCTTCGACGTACTGGTCGAAATAGGTATCGAGCAACACCACGCCAAACGCATCCTTGGAGTTGAAGTAGTGATAGAACGAGCCCTTGGGCACTTGCGCGGCGAGCAGGATTTCGTTCAAGCCCACCGCGGAAAATCCCTTGGCGCCGACGATGGATTGCGCACGCTCAAGAATCGCTTGCCGTGCACTGCTGCTTGCGTTGCTCATGCTTGCCTCCGTGCGATTAGACCAGTCGTCTAGTTCGTTGGGGCCATGTTAGGCAGCGAGGCAACCACTCACAATGTCATATCCGCAAGGATTCCGGACATGCGCCAAAGTCGGTTGCCGTTTGCCTGGTACACGCCGACAATCCCCTCTCCCCTGCCCCTTGGAGAGATGCAATGCACAGCGTTGCGCTGATGGTTTACCCGAATTTCCAGTCGTTGAGCCTTAGCCTGGGCTCGGTGTTCGAGTGCGCCAACCTGCTGCGCGGCGAGCCGGCCTATGAGTTTCACCTGGTATCGGAAAGCGGCGGCGCGGTGATGACCTCCCAGGGCTTTTCAGTCAATACCAACGCCATCCGCCCAGAGGGTTATGACACTCTGATCGTCAGCGGCTATCTGGAGTTTCGCCTACCGGAGGCCAACCTGCTGGAACTGGTCAAGGCAGCGTCGGCACAGTCGCGCCGGGTGGCCTCGTTATGCATGGGCATCTTTGTGCTGGCGGAAGCGGGCCTGCTCGCCGGCAAACGCACCACCACCCACTGGATCCACGCGCCGGCGTTTCGCAAGCGCTACCCGGATATTCGCCTGGAAGAAGACAAGTTGTTCGTGGTGGACGGCCAGGTGTGGACCGGTGCCGGCATGAGCGCCGGGGTCGACCTGGCACTGGCGATGGTGGAGAACGACCTGGGCAGCGACCTTGCGCGCCGCATCGCACGCAAGCTGGTGATAGCCCAGCGCCGCGGCAGCGAGCAATCGCAACTCTCAACCTTGCTGGAACTGGACCCCAAATCCGACCGCGTGCAACTGGCCCTGGCCTATGCGCGTGAAAACCTAACCCATGATTTATCGGTAGAAGCCTTGGCCGAAGTCGCCCGGCTCAGCCCGCGCCAGTTCAGCCGAGTGTTTCGCGAAGAAACCGGGCAAACCCCGGCCAAGGCCATCGAAGCCCTGCGGGTGGAAGCGGCGCGGGCGATGATGGAAACCAGCCGTCACCCGGTGGAAGTAGTGGCCCGCGAAACCGGGTTTGGTGATCGCGAACGCATGCGCCAGGCGTTCCTCCGTGCATTCGGGCAGCCGCCCCAGGCGATGCAGCAGGTGCTGTTCAATCCAGGCTAGGCCCGTGTGGGAGGGGCTTGCCCCCGATTACCATAGGTATCTACACAACTTTAGTAACCACGATGCGAAGCGAGCCGCTCTTGATCTTGCCCCCGTAACCACAATGCGAAGCGAGCCGCTCTTGACCTTGATCTTGC
>NZ_SPKN01000046.1:0-7600 GCF_023127765.1 Pseudomonas sp. W15Feb34 | reverse complement strand
GAGGTGCCGAGTGGTGGGGCAAGAGCCCTTTGGTTACTTTGGGGCTCTTTTCGGACCCGCTGTAAAAGCGGAACCAACAGTGGCCGTGACCTAAATAACGGATATGTACTCGGTCTGATCCAGCATCCCGGTCGGCCCTGAAGCCGCCATCGGGAGCAAGCCCCCTCCCACATTTACCGCCCCCACATCCGAATCACGGGGCATCAGTGCAATGACGCCCGGGTAATCAGATAGCTCACCAACTGCGGCTCATCCTCCAGTTCAATCATCTGCACCGGACGCGGCAGGTTATCCAACACGGTGCGCCAGAATGCCTGGGATACCTCGTCCTGATCATAGAAACGCACCAGCCAATTGGCCGCGCCGCTGCACAGCACCTGGCTGGCGATGGCACGGCCGATGCCCTTGCGACGATAGCGCTTGAGAATGAACAGGTCGGCCAGCTCCAACGCGTCGATGCCCGGCAGTTCGCTGCCTTCAATCAACAGGAAACCAGCGATATAGCCATCGACCAGCAACAGGTTGGCGCTCCACTGCGGGTCTTGCCAATAGCGGGCCAGGTGTTCGTCATGGATATAGAAACGGCCATCGGCCTCGACATCTTCCTGTTCCCAATCGGAAGACTCGTAGGCGTAGTACTGGTACAGATTGCGAATCAGCTCGGCGTCTTCAGGGCCGGTCTGGATCAATTCAACGGTGGTTTCAGGCATGGGGCTCTCGGTGGAAAAACGCAGGGCGCCATTGTTCACAAAAGTGCCTGCCACGCCAATGGCTTGTCGAATCCTTTCTATTGGCTGAACCGAATGCAAATAGCGGTTGCCCTGGCCAAATTCCTGAAACATTTAGAATAAACTTCGCCGGTTTCCACCTTTCGCTCAAGGACACGTATTGTGACCAACGTCTGTACCGCCGGCCTGGATGTGGGCTTTGCCTCCCTGGATTACCTGCAAATTTTCATCCTGGGGGTAATCCAGGGCATCACCGAATTGCTGCCGGTGTCGTCCACCGCCCATATGCGCGTGGTGCCCGCCCTGCTCGGCTGGCAAGACCCGGGCTCGGCGTTTTCGGCGGCCATGCAATTGGCCGCGCTGGCGGCAGTGGTCAGTTACTTCTGGCGGGATGTGCGCCAGGTCACCACCGGCAGTATCAGTGCGGTGCGCCGGGGCGACTATAACGATCGGTGGTTCAAACTGGCGGTGGCGATCGTGCTGGCGACTATCCCGATTGGCATTGCCGGGTTGGCGCTGTCTTCGACCCTCAATGCATGCAACTCGCCATTGCGCGGGCTGATGGTGATCGGCATTTCCTGCGTGGTGATGGCGGTGTTGCTGGCACTGGCCGAAGTGCGCGCCCGCCATACCCGCGACGTAAGCCAAATGCGCTTGCGCGATGCGCTGATCGTGGGGGTGGCGCAGATCGGCGCGTTGATTCCTGGGGTGTCGCGTTCGGGCTCCACGCTGACCGCAGCGCTGTTCCTGAATTTCAAACGTGAGGAAGCGGCGCGCTTTTCTTTCCTGCTGGGCCTGCCGGCCATTGCCCTGGCCGGTTTGAAAGAACTGTGGGTGCTGCTGCGCGCCGACCTCCCTGCCCACGCCTGGCCGCACTTGATCTTCGGCCTGGTGGTGGCGAGCATCTCGGCGTTCTTTGCGATCTGGGGCCTGATGAAGTTCCTGGAGCGCTTCTCCACCTGGCCGTTCGTGATCTACCGTGCGCTGCTGGGGATCTTCCTGATTGTGGCGGTCAGCAGCGGGTTGTTGAGTTAAGCCGCCGGTTCGCGGTCGGCCAGCGCTTCAAGCAGATCGGCCGAGGGCACGAAGAACAAACCACCGGTCACTGCCGTACTGAAGTCGAGCAAGCGGTCATAGTTGCCGACTGGGCGGCCAACGAACATGTTTTCCAGCATCTGCTCCAGAGGCTGCGGCGAGCGTGCGTAGCCGATGAAATAGGTGCCGAACTCGCCGGCACCGGGGCGGCCGAAGGGCATGTTGTCGCGCAGGATCTTCACTTCCTCACCGTTCTCGTCAGTGATAACGGTCAAGGCGCTGTGGGAGTTGCTCGGCTTGGTTTCTTCGTCCAGTTCGATATCTGCCAGTTTGGTGCGCCCGATTACCTTCTCCTGGGCTTCTACCGTCAAGCCGTTCCAGGCGCTCATGTTGTGCAGGTATTTCTGCACCACTACGTAGCTGCCGCCCTCGAACTGAGGGTCTTCGTCACCGACCAGGGTGAATCTTTCGGCCTTGCGCCCTACCGGGTTTTCGGTGCCGTCGACAAAACCGATGATGCTGCGCATATCGAAATAGCGGAAACCCTGGACCTCATCCACCACCTTGACGCTATCGCCCAAGGCAGCCATCAATTGGGTCGCCAGCTCGAAACACAGGTCCATCTGCTCGGCGCGGATATGCAGGAGGATATCGCCCGGGGTCGACACCGCCTTGCGCCCTTCTACACCGAATTCGCGGAACGGATGCAGCGACGCCGGGCGAGGCGCGCCGAACAGCCGATCCCACGCATCCGAGCCAAACCCGCAGACGCAGGTCAGGTTGCCCGACGGCACGCGCTTGCCCACCGAACGCACAAGGCCTGCGATGTCGGCGCACCAGCCACGCACGTTTTCAACTGCATCGGGGGCCAGGGTGGCGACCATGAAAATCGCGCTGCTGGTGATCGGGTGGCACACGGACTGCGGTTCGAGAGGTAGCTGGACAGGGCAGGTTTTCATCAGGCAGATCCATAGACTAAGGTCGGTTTGAACCGACGCAGGTTAGCAGATCAGCCGTGACAACTGGCCCACACCTGGCGAATCAGCGCTTTCATCTTGAGCGCCTCGGCCCAGCGATCAGTGAGTTCTCGCCCCATTGCATCGGTGATCGCATAGGGTGGCGGGCCCAGTTCGCAGGTGAAGGGCAGGCTCTGGGGCGCGTCGGCACGGGTCAGCCAGTCGTCGATCCCATAGCGCCACCAGCCGGTAAAGCGCTCGACCCAAGGCTGGTGCTGAGGAAAATCCAGGCCAACCTGCACCTGCTCACTGCTGGCGATGCGGCCATGAAAGCCCCAGCTATGGCGCAGGATCGTGCGTATCTGCTCGTCGTCTTCCAAGGCTCCAGGTTCTGGCAACTCGCGGCCGACGACGTAGTGGGACAGGTCTGCGAGCAGTTTCAGGTCGGGCATCTGTGCCAACAGGTCGAGGGTGAACAGCAGGTCGTTGGTCAGTCGATAACGGTGGGTTTCCAGCAGGATCGGGAAGTCCACCTGTTCGGCCAGTCGCTGCCAGCCTTCGATCAGCCTGACCGCCTCGGCCTGGGTACGCGGGCGCACATCGGCTTGCAGGGTGAGGTGGTGACAACCGTAGCGGCCGATCACTTCCAATGCCCTGGCCAGATCATCCACCGATTGCGGGAACAGTTGACCTTCGATCTGCAAGCCTCTGGCCGTGGCGGCAGCGTACAAGCGCGAGACTGCGGCCGGCGTCCAGTAATGGTCGGTGATGCCGTCAAAACCGGCGGCGACGATGCGGTCCAGTTGCGCTTCGAGGCTGCCGGGCTCGGTTTGCATGGCCCACAGTGATTGGAATACCAGGAGTTGGTGCATCTCAACCTCGCAGCAGGTGTTTGAGGGACGTATCGGCATCTGCCAGGCTCGCCACGTCAAGCGCAATGCTTGCAGTGATCAAGCGCTCGCACAGCTTGATGTCCCTGGCGGCGCGGTTGCCCAAAGCCCAGCCGAAAGCGCCTTGCAATCGGGCGTTGGTGTCTAGGCAAAACAGCAGCAGGCCACCGTCGGGCAACACACGGCTGACCGACCGCGCAGTCATCGCCCCGACGGAATGCAAACCCCAGTCGTATTGGTCGGACCAGAAACCCGGGACCCTCTCGAACGGCAGTTCTTTGCCCAACAGATTCAACGCAGCGTGACGCCCCTGGGCCTCGGCGTTGCGCCAGGTTTCCTGACGCTGATAGACGCCGCCGAGACGAAACTCACAGACATCCCCCGCCGCGTAAATATCCGGTGCGCTGGTACGCAGGCACGCGTCGACCCGAATGCCCTGCCCTACTTCCAGCCCGCCCGCCGCTGCCAGCTCAATGTTGGGCTGCATACCAATACCGACCGCCACCAGGTCACAGGGCACCCGTTGCCCATCGACCAGTTGCACGGCGTCGGCGTGGACGCACTCCAGGGCAACGTTCAAGTGCACATCCACACCCTGCTGACGATGCAGCGCCAACAGCGCTTCACTGATCATTGGCGGCAGCGCCCGGGCGGCCAGCCGCGGCCCCGCTTCCAGCACCGTGACCTCGCAGCCCAGGCCCCGCGCCGTAGCGGCCACCTCCAGGCCGATAAAGCCCCCACCGACCACCACCAACCTGGCGCCTGGCTTTAATTCATTGCGCAAGGCCAACGCTTCATCATGGGTGCGCAGATAGAACACGTTGGCCTGCTCCTGGGGCAAGCGTCGCGCCCGGCCTCCGGTGGCCAGCAGCAGGCCGGCATAGGTCAACCATTGGCCGTCAGCCAGTTGCAGCCGATGATGCTGCGGCTCCAAACGGCTGGCGGGGTTGCCGGCGATATGCTCAATGCCAAGCGCAGCCAACCGTGCACTGTCGCACAGGCTGCATTCCGCCAGGTCCGTCGAGCCTTGCAGCACGCCTTTGGACAACGGTGGGCGTTCGTAGGGCAAGTGCGCTTCATCGCCGATCAGGATCAGGCGCCCGCTGTAACCTTCTTCACGCAAGGTCAGTGCCGCACGTCCACCGGCATGACCAGCGCCGACGATGATCAGGGTCTGGTTCATCATCCGGCCGTGACAGCGAGCAGTACCCGCCCCGCTTCGACCCGCACCGGGTAGGTCTTGAGGTTGACGCACACCGGCGCGCCCAGGGCTTGGCCGGAACGGTAATCGAAGCGCCCGTTGTGCTTGGGGCACTCGATCACATGGTCCATCACCAGGCCGTCCGCCAGGTGGATTTTCTCGTGGGTGCACAGGCCGGCGGTGGCGAAAAATTCATCCTCGGCCGAGCGGTACACCGCGTAGGTGTGAATACCGTGGTCGAAGCGCAGCACGTCTTCTGCTTCTATTTCGCCCACGGCGCAGACGTCGATCCATTGATCGTTCATGCATTTATCTCCAATGACTGGCTTTTACTGTGTGGCGAGCAAGCTCCCTCGCCACGGGTCGGGCGTTGGACGAAATAGCTGGGGTCGCTGCGCTGGCGCCAAATAGTCGGAATGATTTCCTGGTAGGCCTCCCACAGGTTGGCATACGGCGGCGGGCAGTCGCTGCGGATCTCTTCGTGCAGTTGACTGAGCGCGTGGTAAGGCACCATCGGGTACATGTGGTGTTCGAGGTGGTAGTTCATGTTCATGTAGATAAAGCGCAGCACCCGGTTCATGTAGATGGTGCGGCAGTTGCTGCGGTGGTCGAGCACATCTTCGGCCAGGCCCACATGCTGGCTGAGGCCGAACAGGTAGCCGAGCCAGGCACCATAGAGACTGGGCAAGCCCACCAGCATCAGCGGTAGCCAGCTGTGCAGGTACAACGCGGCGCCGATGATCAGCGCATAAATCCCAATCCATATACGTGCGGCACGCAATACCTTGGGCCATTCGGATTCAGGGATGAAGTCTTGTTCTTGCGCACTCATGCGCCCGAGCGCATGGCGGGCTACGCCGCTGAAGGTCTTCCAGGCCAGGGGCAGGTTGAACAGGCTGAGGGCCATCATCCACAGGCTCGGCGGGCGCGGCTCGACGATCTCCGGGTCGCGGCCGACGACGATGGTGTCGGTGTGATGACGGGCATGGCTCCAGCGCCACACGTGAGGTTCGAACAGGCACATGAAGCTCGCCACCTGGTACAACGCATCGTTCATCCAGCGGGTCTTGAACGCAGTGCCGTGGCCGGTTTCGTGCCAGCGCGGGTTGGACGCCGTTCCGTAGAGCACACCATAGGCGAGAAAAAACGGTACGCAGGCCCAGGAGCCCCAGAACCAATAGCCGCCAAAGCCTGTGGCCAACAGCGTCGCAGCCCAGATGGCCGTGTCGAGCAAGGCCGGGCCATCGCGGCGTTGCATCAGTTCTTTCATGCGTTTGCGCGAGATGGGTGACTGGTACCAGTTGGCCGAGACCAGACCCTTTTCGGCGGCACGGGCCGCCTCGGGCCCGGTGAGGCTGTAGTCGCGTCGGGCGCGGTGAGCGGTGGGTTCAGGCATTGTTATTGTTCTCCGCAAGCGTAGGGTTTCAGGTGCTTTGCGGAACCAACCATAGAGCGCAGCCAAATCACCCTCAAGGCCTTGAATCCATTCCCTATCAAGCTATCATCCAGGCCCAGCGGAGCTTGATAGTTTTCTATCAAGACGCTCAAGGGGCCTGCCAATGCACAACCATAAACGCCCAACCATCGCCACCGTTGCCGCCCATGCGGGGCTCAGCGTAGCCACCGTCGACCGCGTGTTGAACGCCCGCGCTCCGGTCAACCCCGGCACGGCCGAACAGGTGTTCCAGGCTGCCGAAGCGGTGGGCTATTTTGCTGCGCGCCTGATCGGCCAGCGCATCCGCGAACGGCGGCCCACCTACCGTTTCGGCGTGCTGTTGCTGGGCACCGCCCAGGCCTTCTATGCCAACCTCGCCCAGTCAATAAGCGATGCAGCGCAGCATCACGCCACCGCCAACCTGAGCTGCCAGTTCGACTACATCAACGACCGTTCACCGAATGCCATCGTCGCGCAGATCGAGCAACTGGCGGTGCAGTGCGACGCCCTGGCGGTGGTCAGCTTCGCCCATCCGCTGATCAACGCCTGCCTGGCGCAGATTCGTGAAGCCGGCGTACCAGTGGTTGCGCTGCTGTCGGATATCCATGAGCAGGCCCTCGAACCCTATGTGGGCCAGGACAACCACGTGGTCGGGCGCACCATGGGCTGGCTGCTGGCGCACACCTGCGGCGCACGCAAAGGCAGCGTGGGCATCCTGTTGGGCGGCCATCGTTTTCTCGGGCACCAGGCACGGGTCAAAGGCTTGCACAGCTACCTGGCCGAACACGCGCCAGGGCTCAAGCCGTTGGAGCCGCTGATCAACCTGGACAACTGCGACATCACCGAGGAAGCCACCCTCGACCTGCTTGCCCGCCACACCGACCTGCGCGGCCTGTGCGTGGTGGGCGGCGGTGGTGACGGCGTGATCAACGCCCTGGCCCAACTGCCCAAGCGCCCGGCGCTGTGCTGCATTCTGCAGGAGTCGACCGAACTGTCACGCCAGGCGTTGAGCCGCGGCTTGATCGATGTGGTAATGGACTCGCAGCCGCGGCAGACGGCGGCGGCGCTGGTGCAACTGCTGGTGCAGTTGCTGAATGACGAAGGCTTCGATCCTGTGCGGCATCGGGTGCATATACCACCGCAGATAGTGACCCCGGAAAACATGGGCACCTGAGACAAAAAGAACACAATGTGGGAGGGGCGGTGCAACGATTCGACCTCGATGGCAATGAACCCGTCAAAAATTCAGAGGCTGAAACACCGCTATCGCGGCATGGGTATCTACGCAACTTTGTAGCTGCCGACCGTAACCACGATGCGAAGCGAGCCGCTCTTGATCTTGATCTGCTTTTGAT